>CAYFGV010000028.1:0-4319 GCA_964342845.1 Candidatus Woesearchaeota archaeon | reverse complement strand
TAATTACCTCCAATATTATTATCTTTCATTTTTTTGATAACTTCCTGAGCCTTCTTTGAATCTTCTTCTGAATAATTTGCTAGTCCTTCGTTTGGTGTTGTCTTCTTCTCAGAATCTTTCTCTTCTGATTTAACTTCTTCTTTTACTTGATCTTTTGATTCTTCAGGAATATTAAGTTTTGATTTTAGTAAATTAGCTTCACTAACACCTTTGGAAACCAAAGGTTTAACTGTTTCTTCAGTTAAAATCCCGGCCCCTTCACTTAAACATTTAGCCTCTTTATAAGCCTTTTTAATTAAAACAGGAACAGTATCTTCAGTTAAGTAACCTACTCCTAAAGCTAAACTAAATGCCTCTTGGTGGCCTAATAAAATATTATTTTTATATTCTTCTTCATCAACAGATAATACATCTGAAGAATAAACTAAACCATTTTCAAATATAGCTATTATATTCAAACCTATTTCCATAGGTTCTATTCCAAATTTAGATAATAAGTCTGAAATTTTCTGACTAATTTCATCTCCTTTCTTAGCAACAACAGCATCTTCTTGAACAACTATTTTTCCATCTTCTATAGCTGTTTTAATGCCAGCTTGTCCTAATTCTCCAATTATAGGTCCTGGACCAAAAGGAGTCGGACCTGCAGGGATTACTAAATCATTTGGAGCTATCTGTCCAGCTTTTGCAGGAGCAGAAGTCTTATTTTTTGCTAAAATAGAAGCAATCCTAAATGGATTTTCTTCTGATAATAATAAAGCAGGCATACAATTCTCTAAAGTAGGAATTAACAATTCAATACCTTTTTTAGAATCTTTTAATTCATCTAAAGCAATTCTAATTATTCTCTTTTTAGAAATTCTCATATTAACATCAGGAAGGTTTTTCCTCATTTGTTGAAATTGAGCAGAAGGCAGATTAGTAATATCTAGAATTCCAATTACAGAGCTTTTACTAATTGACTCTTTCAGCTTCTTCATTTCTATTTTCTTTTTCTCTGAAACATGCGCTTTCATTTTTCTTTAGGTTCTTCCTTTGTTTCTTTTTTCTCTTCAACCTTTTTTTCTACTTTTGGCTTTTCTTCAACTTTCTTTTCTTTTTTAACAACTTCTTTTAATTTAACACCCTTATCTGTAACCTCTACTGGCTGACCCATAGTTAATTTCAAGTAAACTGATTTAACATTATTTTTTTCTTGAGGAAGTTTATGTATTAATGTATTAAAAACAAGTAAAATGTTCTCAACTACATCTTCGTCTTTCATATCTTCCTTACCTACAGAAGCCTTTACAATAGATTCACCTTTTGTTTCTAATTTAGCTGTTTTTTCTAATTTAGTTACAATAGGTTTTAAATCAGGAATAATTGGCGGTACAACACAACCAGCTTTAGGATTGGGCATTTTCCCTTTAGGACCTAAAACTTTACCAAAAGCAGTAGCAATATCTCCCATTAAATTAGCTTGTGCTACAAAATAATCAAATTCAGAAGCCAACTTTCTAGTTAATTTCTTATCTTTACCATATTTTATGAACTCTTCTTTAAAAATAACTTTTGAAAACAAATCTTTAGATTTTGTTTCTAATTCTCTACCAATTAAAGCACAAATCTTAGGTTTTTTAACTCCATGAGGTAAAGGGATATACAAATCAACTTTTTCATCTTGTTTTTTAATATTAATATGTTGTAAATTAATTATTAGATCAAAAGTTTGAGAAAAATTTCTTTTCTTTGAGATTTCTCTTAATTTTTTTACAGATTCTAAGATTGCTTTTTGATTCATTTATTTTTCCCTCCTACTTGATGTAGTACAAATGGGTTAAATTTTAGATTTAGTTAGAGTTTATAAATGTTTTGATGTAATTAGTAGATCTCAAAGTAATTCTAAATATACTGAAATATGAACTTTATGCGGAGGGAAACAGATAACTTTTGGATTAACCAAGTTTAACAAACTTTATAAATTGATACTGGACTAATAATGTTCATGAAGATAGTAAATTACCTAAATACAGATAAAAAGGAAGTTGAGAGCAAAAAATTTAACATTTGGATAGGTATAAGCTTAGGTAACAAATATTTCACAAAACAGAATATAAAAGAATATATCCTTTGGGCTTTAGAGAATACAAAAGAAAACGTTGTAATACTGATTGCCGATAAAATTCATGCTATAAATTATGAAGTTAGAAACAAATATACTAAAAAAAGAAGCTTATCTGTTGCATTAAAGAAAGGAAAAGAGATTAAACAATCTATAGCTAAAATTATAAGACAACTCCCTCAAGAACAACAACAAAAAGTCCACATATTATTATGGAATGATATAGAAAATGATCTAGAATATAAATCTGCTAAAAAAGCTATTCTAACAGAATTTAAAACAAATCCAATATTTTATAAAAAAATAATAGATATTCCTAAAGAAAATACGATTTTCAAGTTTAATAAAAAAGAATTTGAAATTTTATCTTCCTATGTTCTTAATGAACTCCCTATTTTTATCAAAGGGCTTAAATATAAAAAAGTAATTTATGATTTAATTCCTTATCCTGGGCTTGGTAAAATAGATGCATTAACTCTTGATTTATTACAAGGAAAAACATTTCCAGAATTAACAAAAAAACTTAAAATAAAACACAAAACTGCAATATTAGAGGCTTATGTTGATTAAAATGTTTGAAAATAATATTTATATAAAAGACACTAAAAAATATGGAAAAAGTATTTTTGCTAAAAGAGGTTTCAAGAAAAATGAAACTGTTTTTGTAGTATTCGGACCAATAACTAAAAAACCAAGTATGTATACAGTTCCTATAGGCTTTGAATTATATATAGATCCTCTTCCTCCAGTAAAATATCTATGTCATTCATGTAATCCAAGTTGCGGCATTAAAAATAGAAATGAAGTTGTAGCCATGAGAAATATAAAAAAAGATGAAGAAATTACTATTGACTATGCAATGATTGTCCCAAACTATGCTCCCGAATTATTAAAGCTAGCAAATATGTCAAAAAAAGATTTAAAATGTAAATGTGGAAGCAAAAATTGTAGAGGAGAATTTGGTTCTTATGAAACATTACCTAAGAAATTAAAAACAAAATACAAAGGGTATGTATCAGATTATTTAACTAATTAAACTCTAAAACTTATTTTTCTCTTTATACTTCTCAATAGCTTCCCTCAAAGCCTTAAAACTCAAAACAGAACAATGAACCTTATGCGGAGGCAAACCTTCTAAATTTCCAGTAATATCTTTTGGTTTAATTTTCAAAGCCTCATCCAAGGTTTTCCCTTTAATCATCTCAGATAACATAGACATAGAAGAAATTGCACTTGCACATCCCCACGTCTTAAATTTACAATCAACAATCTTACCTTCCTTAACTTTCAAATAAATCTTTAAAATATCTCCACACATTACATTTCCAACTTCTCCAACAATATCTGCTTTAAAATTCCTTTCTTCCTCTTCACTCTTAAAAACATTCCTAGGATTCAAAAAATGATCCTTTACCTTATCCGAATAAAACCATTTCATAACGGCGAAATCCTCCTTAATTTTTCAACACTCTCCTTCAAAACATCCAAAAAAACATCAGCATCTTTCTTAGTAAAATCATAACCAAAACTAACCCTTAAACTAGAATGAGCTCTTTCATGACTATCAGTAACAGCTAAAATAACATGAGAAGGTTCTATTTTTGAAGAAGCACAAGCAGAACCAGTAGAACAATAAATTTCAGACTCATTCAATAACAAAACTAAACTCTCCCCTTCTACATCTATAAAAGACACATTAATATTATTAGGTAATCTCCTCTTAGAATCACCATTTAAAACAGCTTTATCAATCTTCAAAATTTCTTTAATCATATAATCTCTTAACTTAACTAAATCTTTATCTTTCTGCCTTAACTCTAAAGCTTTAGCAAAACCAATAATACCAGAAACATTTTCAGTTCCAGACCTCAAACCACCTTGCTGTCCACCACCAAATAATATAGGTTTTAATTTCAAACCTTTTCTAACATATAACAATCCAACACCTTTAGGACCATAAACCTTACTAGAATTCAAAGTCATTAAATCAATATTTTTAACACTTAAATCTAACTGACCAGCCTGACAAGCATCTGTATGAAAACACACTCCATGTTTTTTAGCTATCTTACCTATTCCATTAACATCTTGAATCACACCAACCTCATTATTAGCATACTGAATACTAATCAAAAAAGTATCTTTAGTAATTAAACTCTCTAATTCTTCCAAAGAAACAAAACCACCACTATCCACACCCAAATAACTTACTTTA
>CAYFGV010000027.1:0-5816 GCA_964342845.1 Candidatus Woesearchaeota archaeon | reverse complement strand
GAATTATCTAAATACATTTTAACATCCTTTACAATTAAATTCATTAAAATCAGAACACAAACTACATCTTTCTTTCTTTAATAGATTTAAGATTCTAGTTATTTCCATTACTATGTTTTTATTCTCTTTCTTACAAGATTCTTCTATTTCTTTAGCTATTTTCTTAGGCAATTTAAATTCTTTAGCTCTTTTTTCATGTAAATATTGACTAACAGCAGCCCCTGTAATACCTAAAATTTGAGCAATCTCTTTTTGTTGCAAGCCTTGCTTTTTAAAACAAACAGCCATTTTCTTTCTTATTGCAGGTATAAAGTAAAAAACTTCAACCTCCTGCGGTGTTATAATTTTATTAACCATAGTTAATTTTGAGTAATAACTCATTTATAAACCTTATGGATTTATTTTTAATAAACAATAAAGCTTAAATAAGGGTAAATTTTCCTAAAGTTTATGGTAGATATAACAAATCCTAAAAATTTAAAAGAACATATAGAAAGAATAGAATTTAACGAGCTGTCCTTAAAATATGGAGCTTATTGTGTTTCAAGTAGTATAACAAATAAAACAGAATCCTTAGAATATCTTAAGAGATTTCTTAGAAAAAAAAGAATGCCTACAGATGAAATGCCAGAAGAGACTATAATTGATCATTGCGTAGAATATCTTAAAAAAAGCAACAGTTACTCTACAAATAACCTATAAGCATATAACTTCTCAAAAAAGAAACTTTTTTCAGATAAAACTTCAAATTTAAAACCTTCAAAAAGATCTTTTCCAGTCAAAGAACTAACAACAACCAAAATAAAACCATTTTCATTTAAATAATGTTTAACTTCTTTCAAAAACCTTTCAACAATCTCACTTCCTTTCTTTCCACCAGTTGTACATAACTTAGATTCTTCATCTTCTAACTCTTCTTCAGGCAAATAAGGCGGATTGAATATAATAACATCAAACTTTCCTTCAACATTTGAAAATAAATCAGATTTTATAACTCTAATACCTTTTTTCTTAACATAATCAACAGCTTCTTGGTTAATATCAATAGCTAAAACTTCACAGTTATTCTCTAAAGCAGCTCTAGCTTGTATCCCTGAACCAGTTCCCATATCTAAAACTTTAACATTTTTAACTAGTTTTTTTACTTGCTCTTCTAACATATAAGAGTCTTCTTGGGGTTCATATATCATAAAAATTAGAGATTAAAGAGGTATAAAAGATTATTCTTTAGAGTTTCTTTATTTTAATTTACGGGTAAACCACTCAAATAATATACTTTATCAATCTCCCTTTCTAAGTCTTCTATCTCTTTTTTGTTAAATCTCCTTAGTAGATATAAATTTAAAGGTATCAAAGGCCTTCCAAAATCACCATCAGAATATGTACAAAATTCTCTTCTATCGCCCCTATAATCCAACCTATTGCGGTAATTACGAAAAACACGCACAAAGAAGTCTATATCATCAGTTACACAAAAATCTCCAGATTTCTCATCCTCCATAAAAAACCCTTCCTTTCTAGGATTACGAAAAGTAGAATAGATTTTATAAACAAAAACATCGCCCATAGGATAGTTAAACACCACTAATTAATATATTTTCTGTCTCTAAACTTATCTTAAAAAACACAACCTTTTAAACTAATTACAAAGCCTTAAAATACTCCTCAACCCTCTCAGTAATATTCTTCAAATAACCTTCTTTTATATTTTTATCAAAAATAACAGATGGATGTTCAAATTCAACTATCCTATACTTATTCCTAATACATTCTACTAGTTGAAAATCTTTTAATCTTTTTAACTGCCTTCTAATATTAGAATCAGCCAACCCCTTTAAAGGTAATTTCTCTTTCTGCCTATTTTTTGTAACTCTCTCTTTAACCTCTAAAGAAGTCAAATATCTTTTCTGCTTTCTAGCACCTAATAAAACCTGTAAAACATCAACAATTGCGTCCCTAGAATCTCCTGGCTGTAATAAACCTGTAGATAAACACAATTTCCTAGTTATATCTCTTTTTTTAGCAGAATAAGGCTTTTCATATCTTCTTAATGTAATTTCAGCTAAAGGCACCTCTTTTGATATTGTTTTTACCATTATTTTAAATTTTAATTTAACAATTTATATAGTTTTTGGGTTTAAAAAATAAGTATTATAAATCTTTAGAAATTACTCTCAACATGTTAATCTGCTTTGATATGGATGGAGTAATCTTTAAACACAATAATTTCTGGATAGAACTTCATAAAATCTACGAAACACATGAAAAAGGATTAGAATTAACTAAAAAATACCTAAAAACAGATTACCCAAAATTAGTAGAAGAAGTAGTCAACAAATTATGGAAAAATAAACCAGAATCTAAATTCTTAGAATTAACTAACTCTTTAGAATATGTTGAAGGCGCAAAAGAATTATTCACTTGGCTAAAAGACCAAAGATATAAAACAGCAATAATAAGCTCAGGTCCAAGAAGATTAGCTGAAAGAGCAAAGAAAGACCTAAACATAGATCATATTTATACAAATGAATTGATTTTCAGAGATCAAAAAGCTACAGGAGAATTCAAATGGCCAATAGGAGCAGATAAAAAAGATGAAATCTTCAAAAAATTATGTCAAGAAAATAAATTAAATCCTAAAGATTGTATAGTTGTCGGTCATGATCATGCAGACTTAAAAATGGCAAGATTAGCTGGAATTTCTATAGGTTTTTGCCCAGAAGAACAAGAACATTGGAATTTTGTTATTAATAAAAGAAATTTAAATGAAATTATCCAAATTATCAAAAAAATCTAAATAAAAACCTTTTTATAAGCCAATTAAACCCCCTAAAATAGAAAATGATAGAAGAAATTAGATGTGACGGAAAAAGAGTCCATCCTAGGGAATTCCCAACAGGATTAGAATTGGAAGGGTATCCTTTCTTTATTTGCATAGATTGCGGAAAATTTTATAACCCTCATTTCGAACAAAAACAAGAGGATAATGAACTACAAATAAAAAAAGAAAGAGAAAAATTAAGAGAATTAGAAAAAACCCTGAGAGCCAGCGAAGTAACAATAAACAACCTAGGAGAGAACGCAATAAAAGCATATGGAATCCTTTTAAAAGAAATAAAAACAAATCCACAATACTAAACTACCAATATCTTTTTATATATCTTCTTCTCACAAAACATTATGACTGAATTAATCGCTTGTTTATCAACAGGAAAAGGAACCTGGGCACATGTTTCTAAACTAATGAAAGAACAAGAATGGGAAAAAATCATCTTAATCAGTAATGAATTTGGAAAAGAAAACTTCAATAAAGACGAAAAAACAGAAGTAATTGCTTTTGACACAAACAAAGAAATCAAAGAATTAAGAGAAGATATTTTAAACACTCTAAAAGAAAAAATAAAAGGAACAGAAGTAGCAGTAAACTTTATTTCTGGCTCTGGAAAAGAACACATGGCTTTCTTAGGAGCAATTTTAAAACTTGGAGTAGGAATAAGACTGGTATCTTCAACAAAAGACGGTGTAGAAGAAATTTAGAAACTTTTATATCTCTAAAACACTTCCTAAATTCTCATGAATCTATTCGACAAATACTTAGAAGAATCTGAATCCTTATTTATAGATGAAATCAGCTTAGACCCAGACTTCATACCAAAAGAAATACCTCACAGAGAAAACCAACAACATTACATAGCTGAATGTATCTCACCTCTCTTCCAAAAAAGATCTGGAAAAAATCTCTTAATAACAGGAAAACCAGGAATAGGAAAAACTTTAGCAATAAAACATATCTTCATGGAACTAGAATCAAAAACAGATGAAATAACACCTATCTACATAAATTGCTGGAAAAAAGACTCAAGTTTCAAAATTTTAAATGAAATAGCAGACCAAATAAATTACAAATGGACACACAACAAAAGAACAGACGAATTAATGAAAATCATCTCAGACATCTTAAACAAAAAATCAGTTGTTTTTTGCCTTGACGAAATAGACAAAGTTAGAGAAATTGACATCCTATATTCAATAACAGAAGACATACCTAAAAAAACAATCTTACTAATAACAAACGACCATGAATGGATATCAAAACTAGACCAGAGAATAAGATCAAGACTTTCCTTAGAACACTTAGACTTCCATCCTTATACTTATGGAGAAACAAAATCTATTCTAAAAATGAGAAAAGATTTAGCTTTTCAAAGAAATATATTCAATCAAGACGCATTAGAATTAATCACAAACAAAACATTCGCATTAAAAGATATTAGAACAGGACTAGCACTTTTAAAAGAATCTGGAAACATCGCAGAAAGAAAATTAAGTAAACAAATAAATATGGAGCACACAACAGAAGCAATAAACAAACTCTTAGAAACAGAAAAAAAAGACCTAACACCAGAAGAAAAAAACATCCTAGATATAGCAAAAAACAACTCAGGAAAAACAATCAAAGAAATATATGACATCTACGTAAAACAAGGGGGAGATAAAACATATACTACACTATATAGAAAACTCTCTGATTTGCAAAAGAATGCAATGCTAGACATAAAAAATATTGGCGGTACAAGCTCCAGCACCGTACATTACAGAAAAAAGCTAACAGATTTTTAGCATTGCAAACCTATCAAGAACCCGAACGGAGTTTATAAACTAATTCTACTATTATATTGCTGGAGGTGATTAAAAATGTTATTTAAAAAAAGAAATTATTTAGGGTGGGAAGAATTTAGCAGACTTGAAAAAGACAGAAAATTCTGGGAATTAGTTAATAATAAAGCAGAAGACTCATATAAGAGGTCACTTAGGAGGATAAAATGATAAGAAGTATATATTTAAAAGAAGATATAACGACAATGGAAGAAGATGACGAACTAAATTCATTTGAAGCCGGGTTTATGGCTGGGTATAATGAAGCAGAAATATAAATAAAAAAGAAAAAATTTTTTATCTTTTTCTTCTTGCAGCAGTTTTTCTCACTGTTCTTCTTGCGCCTGCTTTTCTCACTGTTCTTCTTGCAGCAGTTTTTCTAACACCCGCTCTCCTTACTGTTCTTTTAGCAGCAGTTTTTCTTGCGCCTGCTTTTCTCACTGTTCTTCTTGCAGCAGTTTTTCTAACACCCGCTCTCCTTACTGTTCTTTTAGCAGCAGTTTTTCTCACTGTTCTTCTTGCAGCAGTTTTTCTTGCACCAGCTCTCCTTACTGTTCTTTTAGCAGCAACTTTTCTACGTGCAGTTGTTTTTCTTTTTAGAATTGCCATATTTTTTTTCACCTCTTTTAGTTTTATTTTTAAAACTTAATTTAAATTATGAAAATTAGTATTTAAATATGTTTCGTTTTTAACAAAAGAATAAGTTTTTGTAATTCATGTAAACAATTTTTTCAATTTCTTTTACATTCACGTTTTTTATTTCTGAAATTTTTTTAATTGTGTGCTTAACATTACAAGGTTCGTTCAACTTTCCTTTAACAGGAGAGAGATAAGGTGCATCTGTTTCTGTTAAAATCTTACTTAACGAAACAATATCAACTAAATTTTGAAAGTGTTTTGATCTTACAATCACACAAGGAACTGAAAACATACAACTCATCTTTTCTGCTTTCTTAATCAGTTTCTTATTTCCATGAAAACAGTGTAATACAGCCTTAATTCTAAAAGATTCTAAAATTTCTAAAACCTCTTTTTCAGCCTTTCTAGAATGAATTATAGCAGGAACATTTAACTCTTCAGCTAACTTCAACATCAACTTAAACACGTCAATTTGTTTTTCCTTAGAACCATACGTAAAGTCTAAACCTATTTCTCCAACA
>CAYFGV010000026.1:0-6122 GCA_964342845.1 Candidatus Woesearchaeota archaeon | reverse complement strand
GAATATTCTTGATTTATTTTCGAAGTTTCCAAAGAAGTTAACTTCTGCAACCTCATATCTAAAATAGCTTGAGCCTGAATTTCAGATAATTTATACTTATTAATCAAACCTTCTCTAGCAACAGAAGCATCTTTACTTTTCTTAATTAAATTAATAACTTCATCAATATTCTCTAAAGCAACCTTCAATCCTTCTAAAATATGAGCTCTTTCACTAGCTTTTTTCAACTCAAACTTAGTTCTTCTAGTTACAACTTCTTTTCTATGTAAAACAAAATAATTCAAAGTCTCTTTCAAACCTAAGATTTTAGGCTCATTATTAACTAAAGATAAGTTTATAATTCCAAATGTAGTCTGCAAAGAAGTATATTTGTACAATTTATTCAAAACCAACTCAGGATTTACATTTTGTTTTAGTTCTATAACAACTCTAATCCCTTCTTTATTTGATTCATCCCTTATATCTCTAATACCTTCTATTCTTTTATCTTTAACTAAATCAACAATATGCTCTATCATTAAAGCTTTATTAACTTGATAAGGAATTTCTCTTACAATTAATCTCTTTTCTTCAACATCCACAACACCTCTTAACAATAACTTACCTCTTCCAGTTTTATAAGCCTTAAAAACTCCATCTCTTCCACAAATCACACCGCCTGTTGGAAAGTCAGGGCCTTTAACATATTCCATAAGTTCTTCAACAGAAACATCAGGATTATCAATTACTTTAATTGCAGCTTCACAAATCTCTTTTAAATTATGAGGGGGAATATTTGTAGCCATACCTACAGCAATTCCAGAACTACCATTAATTAACAAATTAGGAACCTTACAAGGTAAAACCAAAGGCTCTTTCAAAGAACCATCAAAATTATCTGTAAAATCTACAGTATCTTTATCTAAATCTTGTAAAATCTCTTCAGCAATCTTATTTAACTTACATTCAGTATATCTCATAGAAGCTGGTTTATCTTCAGTACTTCCAAAATTACCTTGGCCTTTAATTAATGGATATCTCAAAGAAAATTCTTGAGCCATCCTTACTAAAGCATCATAAACAGACAAATCACCATGTGGATGAAATTTTCCTAAACAATCTCCAACAACCCTAGCACATTTTTTAAATTGTTTATTAGAATAAAGCCCTAGTTCCTTCATAGAAAACAAAATTCTTCTATGAACTGGTTTTAATCCATCTCTTATATCTGGTAAAGCTCTTCCAACAATAACACTCATAGCATAGTCTACATAACTCTGCTTCATCTCATCTTCAATCATCCTTTTCTGAATTCTTTCGTTATTATTATCCATCTTTTCTCCACTCTTCTTGTATACTTACAACAAATCTCTCAACAATTACAGAATTTTCACTTGCCGGCTTTACATAATAAGTAAATTCTCTTTCATAACCTTGTTTATCAATTATTTTATAATTCCCTCTTCTATCCAAATAAGATATACATCCAACACTTCCAACTTCAAAACTATCTTCACTGAAAAATGCAAGCAATTCACCATCCTTTCCCGTTAACCAATCTTCAGGTTCGCAATTAAACATCTAAATTCTTCACCTCTTTAGCATGGTCTTGAATAAATTTTCTTCTAGGTTCAACCTCTTCACCCATTAAAATACTAAACAACTCATCTGCAATAACAGCATCCTCTACATTAATCTTTTTCAACATCCTGTGCTCAGGATTCATAGTTGTTTGCCATAATTGTTCAGGATTCATCTCCCCTAAACCTTTGTACCTTTGCATAATTATACCATCTTTACCAATTTTATCAAGTAATTGTTTTAATTTTAAATCATTATAAACATAATAAACCTTTTTAGATTTAGTAATCTTATACAAAGGAGGCATAGCAACATATAAGTTACCATTATCAATTAAACTCTTCATATGTCTATAAAAGAAAGTCAATAATAAAGTACAAATGTGAGCACCATCTACATCTGCATCTACAGTTATTATAATTTTATGATACCTTAACTTATCTAAATTAAATTCATCTGCTATTCCAGTTCCTATAGCACTAATTAAGGTTGTAATCTCATTATTTTTGAAAATCTTATCTAATCTTGCTTTCTCAACATTCAAAACTTTTCCCCTTAATGGTAAAATAGCTTGAATATTTCTATCTCTACCTTGCCTACAGCTTCCTCCTGCACTATCTCCTTCCACTATAAACAACTCACATTTATTAGGATCTCTTTCAGAACAATCAGCTAACTTTCCAGGTAATGAACCAGACTCTAAAGCTGTCTTTCTTCTTGTCAAATCTCTTGCTTTTCTAGCAGCTTCACGAGCTTTAGCAGCCATAACAGCTTTATTAATAATCTGCTTTGCAACTTTAGGATTCTCTTCAAAAAAACTACCAAGTTCTTCACTAAGTAAATGATCTACCAAACCTTTTACTTCAGAATTCCCTAGTTTAGTTTTAGTTTGTCCTTCAAACTGTGGTTCAGGAATCTTAATAGAAATAACACCAACCAAACCTTCTCTAGTGTCTTCTCCGCTTAATCTAGTATCAGATATTTTCTTCTTCTTAATATAATCATTAACAACTCTTGTTAAAGCTGTTCTAAAACCAACTAAATGAGTTCCACCCTCGTGAGTATTAATATTATTTACAAAACTAGCCACATTTTCTTTAAAATCAGTGTTATATTGCAAACAAATCTCAGCAATTATTTTACTCTTCTCCTTAGAAATAAAAATTGGCTCATGAAAAACACTTTTTCCTCTATTTAAATGACTTACAAAATCTTTTAAACCACCTTCATACTGAAAAATCTCACTTTTATCTTCTCTTTCATCTGAAATATCTATCTTTAGACCCTTATTCAAAAAAGCCAACTCTCTTAATCTATTAGCTAAAATATCATAACGAAAAACAACTTCTTCAAAGATTTCAGCATCTGGTTTAAATCTAACCAAAGTTCCAGTTTCATCTGAATCTTCATTTATATTCAGTTCTGTAGTTGGAACTCCCCTTTCATAGTCTTGAGAATAAACCTTTCCATTTCTTTTAACTTCTACTCTTAATTTTTCTGATAAAGCATTAACAACAGAAATACCTACTCCATGTAACCCACCAGAAACCTTATATGATTTTTTATCAAACTTTCCACCTGCATGTAAAACAGTCATAACTACTTCTAAAGCAGATTTTTTTAATTCAGGATGAATATCAACAGGAATACCTCTTCCGTTATCACTAATTGAAATAGAACCGTCTTTATGGATTGTAACTTTAATAGTATCACAAAATCCAGCCAAAGATTCATCAATAGCATTATCTACAGCCTCGAAAACTAAGTGGTGTAATCCTCTAATATCCGTAGAACCTATATACATACTCGGACGCTTTTGAACCGCTTTTAAACCCTCTAAAACTTTAATATCCTCAGCCTTGTAACTACTTTCTTTATCTTTATTTTTAGAATCCATATTAAATTGAATAGCCACTTCTTTATAAAACTTTCCCCCGAAATTCTTAAGAATTCGAAGGATTTGAGGCTTGTAGTTTTAGAATTAAAAATCTAAAGATTTGTAATAAAAGGCTTTCTTAATCAATATTATGAATAGCAAGAACACCATTATAATCAGCTGGACCATTTATATTAATAAAACCAGGTTGGATGATCCTTTTGCCTTTTTTATACGCCGGATGATCCGGATTATCTTTTACATATACAATATGTGAAGGTTCTGCTAATTGCCATTTATATCCTTCTAGAGCAACTTCCCCTGGTACTATTTTCATTTCTAAATACACCCCTTCTGCCTTCTCAATAAGTATAGGCGTCAAAGATCTAGGCAACATGTCATTAGGGATGACTGCCCTTACATCGAAATCTTCACGAAAAAACTTCCCATTCAATGTTCTAACTTCTAAAGATTTATCCATATTCAAAAGAGTAGTAAGATTATTTAAATAGATTTATATCTTAAAAAAGTAGAAAATTTTAGTTTAAATAACCTTTATAAACAATAAAACTTCAAATAAATAAACCAACCAAAAAAGAAGCTAAATTACAAACCAAAGAGAGAACAACAGCCTTTTTCCAACCAACCTTCAACACAAAATAATAAATAATTGATTCTATTAAAACCACCAAAAATTCCCCGAATAAAATAAAAATGTTTCTTGTTTCTAAAAATAACGGAAATATAAACCAAAGATAGGGAAGTGTAGCAAAAGAACAAAAAATACCTAAGAAAATCAACAAAGAATTAGATATTCTCTTAAGTTTAAAAAAATACTTAACAACAAAAAATAAAACTAACGTCTCAACAATAATTGTAAGAAGCAAAGAAAACAAAAATTCATATTCGTAAATCATTTTTAACAACTATTACCAAATAATCCTTTAAAAAAACAAACAAATGAATCCCAAAAACCTTCCCAACCCATACCAGATTCAATGTTAGGTATATCCGGCCCCACAAAATCTTCAACCACATCTGGCGTACCATCATTATACCTAGATGTTCTTGCTGACATATAAAGAACCAACCCATTATCGACAAAACCTGCTATTGCATATTCTATTTCTTCTTCAATTAAAGGATCATCATCACTTATATAATCACCATAAACATCAATAACTTCCCCATAAGCCATTACATTAGGATCTGAAGCAAAATCAATCTCTTCAAGCCCCACAGAATTCAGATAATCAGTTTCAACTGCATAGATTCTTAACTCATCAAATTTATAAGTTGTTGTTAAACATTCTCCAGATTCAACCACATAGACCTCATAACCATCAATCATTGGACCTGTTATATATCCTATTAAAGTAATGTCAGGAAAATCCTCTAAATTTACTATTTTAACACACCTATTTAATTCGTGCCAGCCTTCCTCTGGAGCAATATCAGCATTAACAAAAGGTGCAAAAACTAGTAAAATAACCAAAATTGCTGGATTTTTTAATCCTTTTTCCATAAATTTATTTGGCTTCATAGGTTATATAAATGTTTCTAAAACAACCTTTCTAACAAATAGTTTATAAACAATAAAAAAGACTAAATCTTATGAAAACAATAATCCTAGACACAAATTTCATAGCCTACTGTGTAAAATACAAAATAGACTTTAAAACAGAACTAAAAGAGAAACTCAACTTTAACTTCCAACTAAAAATCATAGACAAAACGATTCAAGAATTAAACAAATTAAAACAAGGAAAACTAGCAATTCAACTAATAAAAGACGTAAAACAAATAAAAACCACAAAAGACGTAGACTCAGCTATCTTAGAGCAAAAAGAAGTAATTGTAGCAACATTAGACAAAGAATTAAAAAGAAAGCTAAAAAACAAAAATATTCCAATAATAACCCTAAGAAACAAAAAGTATATAATGACCGAAAGTTTTATTAAATGAATAAAAACCTAAAAATTTAAAATGTTCTACGAAACCAAAGTAAAAAGCTATGTAAGAGTACCGCCACACCTATTTTCAGAGAATACTCAAGAAGCAGTACTAAACAGCCTAAAAGAAACATTTGATAGCTATTTTTCAGCTGATTTAGGCTTTGTAATAGCTGTTTCAAAAGTAGAAAACATAGGAGAAGGAATAATAATTCCTGGAGATGGAGCTGCTTATTATGAAACAACATTCTCTTTATACGTGTTTAAACCAGAATTACAAGAGGTAGTTTTAGGAAAAATCTCAGAAATAACAGATTTTGGTGCTTTTATTGAGATGGGACCAATAGAAGGAATGATTCATGTTTCTCAAACAATGGATGATTTTGTTTCATTTTCAAAAGAAAATGTTTTAACAGGAAAAGAATCTAAAAAAGTATTAAAAATAAATGATATTTGTAGAGCAAGAATAATAGCTATAAGCTATAAAGATCCTACA
Organism: Candidatus Woesearchaeota archaeon; assembly: GCA_964342845.1. Taxonomy (GTDB): domain Archaea; phylum Nanobdellota; class Nanobdellia; order SCGC-AAA011-G17; family CAYFGV01; genus CAYFGV01. The sequence goes on along the minus strand of CAYFGV010000026.1, from coordinate 238 downwards.
AACCCAAAAATCGGTCTTACAATGCGTCAATTAAGATTAGGGAACGTTAAATGGGTTGAAGAAGAACTAAAAAAAGAAAAAGCAGGAAAAAGTAAAGATGGCTAAAAAAGTATGTAAAAAATGTAAAATCTTTGTAGAAAAAGATGCTTGTCCTCTTTGTAAAGGAAAATCTTTTACTGAGAATTGGAAAGGTCGTTTAGTAATATTAGATGCAGAAAAATCAGAAATAGCTCAAAAA
>CAYFGV010000025.1:0-6273 GCA_964342845.1 Candidatus Woesearchaeota archaeon | reverse complement strand
ATTAAGAACGAGTTGAATGAAATTGTTTCAAAGTATTCTGATGAGAGAAGAACTAGGTTTGATGAAAGTTTTGAAGAGCTAGAAGTTGAGGATTTAATTAAGAAAGAGGATGTTGTAGTTACAATTAGTAATGATGGTTATGTTAAAAGGTTGCCTTTAGATACTTATAAAGAGCAAAAAAGAGGTGGAAGAGGTGTTAAGGGTGCTGATTTGAAAGAGAATGATTTTATTAAATATTTATTTATTGCTAATACTCATAGTTATTTACTTTGCTTTTCAAATAAAGGAAAGGTTTATTGGTTGAAAACTTATGCAGTTCCATCTGCAGGAAGATATTCTAGAGGAACTAATTTTATTAATTTGTTGAGGTTGGATAGCGGGGAAAAGATATCTAGTGTAATTTCTGTTAAGAATTTTGGAGAGGGTTATTTGTTAATGGCTACTGCTAAAGGTTTGTTGAAAAAGACCAAATTGGTTGAGTATTCAAGACCTAGACAAGGAGGAATAATTGCTGTTAAGTTGAAAACTGGAGATGAATTGGTTAATGTTCGTTTGACTTCTGGAGAAGATGAAATGGTTTTAGCAACTGCTAATGGATATGCTGTTAGATTTAATGAAAGATTAGTTAGAGCTGTTGGTAGAAATGCTTCTGGTGTTAAGGGTGTTCGTTTGTTGAAAGATAAGGTTGTTGGTATGGAATTTGCTAAAGGTAGTTTATTAACAATTACTGAGAATGGTTTTGGTAAAAGGAGTAAGGTTGAGGCTTATCGTTTGGTTAATCGTGGTGCTAAAGGTGTTATTAATATTAAAACATCTAGCCGTAATGGTCGAGTAGTTGGTATTAGAAGTGTTTTAGATGATGACCAAGTTATTTTTATTAGTAAAAAAGGAATTGTTATTAGAGTTAATGTTGGGAATATTTCTTTGATTGGAAGGAATACGCAAGGGGTTAAGTTGATGAAGCTTGGAGTTGGTGATAAGGTTGTGAGTATTGCTAAGGTTGAGAATGGAGAATAGAAAGCATTTTTAACCCATGCCAAACAAAACCTTTGCTCCATCTAAAGGTCCAAAAGGTATCATATTAAAGAAAAATAAAATCATGTTTAATTTTTTTGTTGCAGCTAAGAAAATCATATTAGTTCTAGGTAGGTTTTTAGCAAATTTAAGTATCAACATAGAACCAATCCATAGGACTAAGTTAACAAAAGGACCTGCAAATGCAATTAATCTATAAATTAAATCAGAACTAACAGCTGGAATACTTACAAATCCAGGAGCAATTATAATAAAAGGAGCACTAATTAATTTTAAAATAACACCTAAAGCTAAACCAAATGTAAACATATGGAATTCTGCTGAATATCCATAAGCCATAGCAACAAATTTATGTCCTAGTTCATGTAAAACTATAGCAGGAGCAGCAACTAAGACAGCAAACTTAAACTCTTGCCAATCAAATCCAGAAGGGCGCATATAATCATGGGCTGTTTTAATTTTAAACTTGAATAAACCTGTAAAAATATAACCAATTACTAAAGTCATTATTATTAATTCTAATACTTCTTGAAAGCTTATTAATGTCATAGAGAAAATATATTTTAATGTTTTAAATAAGTTACTGATTTTTGTGAAAAAACGAAAGACTTATAAAGGTTTGTTAACTATAATTTACAAGTGTTAAATTAAATAAACATATGTTAATAAAAATTTACAAAATGATAAAAGATAAAGTTTTAGGATTGTTTTTTGATTTTCCTACTCAGAGGTTTCACACAAGGGAGATAGCTAGAAAACTTAATGTTTCTGCCCCTGCTGTTTCTAAAGTTGTGAATGAATTGGAAAAAGAAGGTTTAGTAACTTATAAAAAAAAATTCATTTCTGAAATACAGGCAAACCTAGATGATAAATTTAAAAAATCAAAGAGAATTCATAATCTAAGGAGAATTTATGAAATTGGATTAGAATATTATCTCAAGGAAAATTTTCCTTTAACAACAATAGTTCTTTTTGGCTCTTATTCAAGAGGAGAAGATATAGAAAAATCTGACATAGATATTGCTATATTTAGTAAAGAAAAAAGATTGGATATTGCAAAATTTGAAAAAAAACTGAATAGAACTATTAATATTGAATTTATTGACTTTAGAAAAGCTTCAGTAGCTCTAAAAGAAAGTTTGATAAATGGAATTGTTTTAGAAGGAGACATTGTTCTAAAATGATGGATTTTGAGTATTTTATTCAGAAAGGAGATGTAAAAAGACAATCAAAAGATGAAAGACTAGCAATGTTATTAATGAGAGAAAGCTTTGATAGATCAAAATTTATTGAAAGTTTAAGCTCAAGTAAGGAAAATGCGAAATATCTTGTAGAGAACATTTATGATGTTTTAAGAGAGTTAATAGAAGCTAAATTAGCACTTGAAGGTTTTAAGTCATACTCTCATGAAGCCACTATATTATTTTTAAGAAATTTTCCTAAAATTAAAGAATCTGAAATAAGATATTTGGATAATTTAAGAAAGATTAGGCATGGAATAAAGTATTATGGGAGAACTGTTAGTTTAGAAGAAGCTGAAAAAAGCTTGGAGATTATGGATGTTTTAATTCCAAAGTTGAGAAGTCTTACAAAATAAGTTACTCTTCTACTATTTTGAATTTTTTATCTCTTTTTGCTTTAACTAAAGTGTATTTTTTTATACCTTTTTCTTTTGCGTGTTTATTGGCAGATTCCTCTGTTTTGAATGTTTTTGGTCTATTTTCTCTGAATTTTCCTCTTAAAAATGCTAAATGTCTATGTCTTGTATTTAGCCTAAACTTTCTCTTCATCCTTGTATGTGGTTTTTTTGCCATTAGAATTTAGGTATTTGATGGATTTAAAAGTGTTTTGTTTTTAAGAAATTTTCAGGAGAGGTTATCTTTATATCAATGAATTTACCTAATTTAAGCAAATGTTTATCTTGTGTGACAATGTAATTAGAATTAGAGTCAAATGCGCATTCTAAGATCTTGTTATCGTCTGGGTCTTCTTGAACTAGATCTAATTTTGTATTTACTTCGATGATGTGTGTGAAAAGGATAATTGCCTCTAAAACATCTTCTATCTCTTGTTTTTCTAAATTAAAGTCCCTTATTAATACTTTTTCTATTTCCTTTAGAATTTCTTTAGAGATAAAAACAATGATTTGTTGTTCAATTGCTTTTTGTACAATTTTATAAGAAGCTCCGCCCCAAAATAGAGAAGAAATATAGATGTTTGTATCTAGGACAACCGAAGGCTTATTCACTTTTTATGCCTCTGCCTTTGTGAATTTTTTTCATTAGATCTTCTTCTTTCCAGCCTTTCTTTTTAGCTAGTTGGGTTCCCCACTTATGTACTTTTTCGAAGACTTCTTTTGCTTTTGGTACATCTACTTTTTTTAGGATTAATGTATCTTCTTTTCCAAATATAACAAAGTGTGTTCCGGTAGTTATACCTAGTTCTTCCCTTAAATCTTTTGGAATAACGATTTGTCCTTTAGACGAGCTTGTAATTATTTCAGCCATTTTGTAAGAAAGTAAGTATTGCTTACTAATAAAGGTTTCGGTTTTATTTATTCTTCACTATATAAATCTATAAATATTTGATGATTATAACCAGGAAATGGTTTATATTCCTAGTGGTTCGGATGTGCAAGTTATTTGTAAGAAATGTGGTAAGAAGAGAGCTTCTTCTGAGTTTAAGCTAGATTATGTTTTGAAAACCGTTGTTTGTTCTGATTGTTATAGGAATAATAATACGCCTAAAAAAGAACCAGAAATTAAAAAAGACTTGCCTCCTGGTTGGGATGAAGACGATGTTTTGTTGGAGAAATTAAACAAAGAACCTAAACCTAGGCCTGATTTTAGGAAAACAGAAGATGAAGGAATTTTAATGTATACTTGCACAAAATGCGGATATGGTTTTAAATATAGAAAGCATTTAAAAAAACCAAGTAATTGTCCTTATTGTGATAAAGAAGTTCCTAGAATATGAAACTAAAATGTATTTTTTGTTCTAAGGGAGAAAGATGTCCTATTCATTCTGTTAGTGCAGGTTTTAAAGTTAAAGAGATAGACAATATTAATTCTGCTAGTCCTCCTAGTATATTTATTGGATCTAAGTTGAAATATCCAACTGTTAATGTTGGTGTTCTATCTCCTTTAGATGATATAAAAGAGAATTGGATTTATGATGCTCCAACGTATTGGTCTGAGCATAATTATAATGTAAAGCAAATAGTCAAGTTAAGGGCTGCTTTGATAAATTCTAGAGTTAGAAGTGATGTTTATTCTAAAGAGAAGTTGATTTCTAGTTTTCAAGAGATTGGGATGGCTGTTAAACCTGTTGATGTTAATATAGATTTAAGTAAAAAGGTTAAGTTTAAGGTTAATACAGATGATATTACTTTACCTGTTGGTCCTGGAGCTAGATTAAAAAAATTAAAAGTTGTTTCTAATCCTAAGATTCCTCAAAAAGTTGATAAAGTTGTTTCTGATGTAGATTTAAAAGCTGTTGAAGGTTTAAAATATCTTTATAAGTCTGGTTTTGGTGAGCAAGAGTTAACACAGTTGTTGTCTATTGGTGTTTTGGGGTTAAAGAAAAATAGGAAATTAGTTCCAACTAGGTTTTCAATTACTGCAACAGATGATAGTTTAGGGAAGATGATTATAAAGGAGATTAAAGATTATCGAATGGTTGAAGACTATATGATGTTTTTTGGTGGATATTTGGGGAATTATTATTTAGTTTTGTTATTTCCAGAGGTTTATTCTTATGAATTGTTTGAAAGTTATTTGCCTGGTGGTGTTTGGGGTTCTAAAATGAGGTGGGTTACTGATTATGAACCTTATTCTGGAAGGAAAGGTTATGCTTTTCGTACTGCTGGAGGTTATTATGCTGCTCGTTTACCTGTGTTAGAGTATTTGAAGAAAATTAAAAAACAAGCTTCTATTTTGGTTTTAAGATTTATTTCTTCTGAATATGAAGTTCCTTTGGGTGTTTTTGTTTGCAGATCTGCTGCCAGAAAGTCTGTTAATTCTGAGAGTTTTAAATTTTTAACTAAAGAAGAATTAGTGAAAGAGGCTAAGAATTTAATTTTTAATAGGTTTAAGGTTGATATTTCTTGTATTTTGAAAGAAAGTTTGTTGTTGAAAAGTATTAAAGAGCAGAGTAAGTTGAAAGAATTTATTTAAAAAAATAAAAAAATTTATTCAAAAAAAGCAACTACTATAAACATTAAGCCTATAAACATTGCTAATAACCCCAAATTTCCTATACTTAGTTTAATCAGCTCTATTAATTGTTCTCTGAAGAATTCATAAAAATAACTATATGCTCCAGCAAGAATTAATATTAAACCAATTACTATTTTTATTGCTTTGTTCATAAAAAATGGAATAAAAACATATTTAAATAGGTTTCGAAAATAAAGTAATATGCATAACCACCATTATCATGTTGCAAAACAGTTAGAACATTTAAAGAAGAAAGAGATGAAAGAGATATATAGCTCTATTACTATAAAGACTTTTGCTGTTAGTTTAATTGCAATCTTTATTCCTTTGTATTTTTATTCTGAGCTAAGTTATGGTTTTTTAGATATTATTATGTTTTACTTAATAGTTGCTTTTGCTACTATCTTTTTAGTTCCTTTTTTTTCTACAGCTGTCTCAAAGATAGGATTGAAACACTCTATTCTTATTTCTGCTCCGTTACAAATAGTTTTCTTTGCTTCTCTTTATATGTTGAAAGGAGGTTTATTTCATTATTTTATTCCTGCTATTTTATTTGCTACAGAAGCTGTACTCTTTTGGCTAGCCTTTCATTCAGAATTTGCTAAATACTCTGATAAAAATCATAGAGGGAAACAAATCAGTATATGGTATTCTTTAGCTCTAGGGTCTACGGTTTTAGGTCCTTTGGTTGGTGCTTTTGTAATTACTTATTTTGGTTTTATGTTTTTATTTGGGTTTGCTAGTATTTTGATTATAGTTTCAACAATTCCATTGTTTTTTTCAAAAGATAGTTATGAACCTGTTGGTTTTTCCTTAAAACATATTATGAATAAATCTCATTTTAAGGATTCAATGATATTTGCTACAAGAGGGTTCCATAATATGGCTCAAAAAGTTTTTTGGCCTTTGTTTATTTTTTTGATCTTAGGAACTTATATCTCTCTTGGTTCTTTGGTGTCAATTTCAGGAGTTTATGCTGCAATTTTTACTTTAATTATTGGTTCTTTAACAACTAAAGTGA
>CAYFGV010000024.1:0-6789 GCA_964342845.1 Candidatus Woesearchaeota archaeon | reverse complement strand
TAACTTGAATTAAGAGAACTTCAAAGAAATGGAAAAATCGGAAGAATAGAGGTTAACATAGAAACCAAAGCAGGAAAAGCATCTGGATCAATAATAGTACCTTCAAGCTTAGATAAAGCAGAAACAGCAATCATAGGAGCCTCTCTAGAAACAATACAAAGGATAGGTCCTTGTGATGCAAAAGTTGCTTCAGAAAAAATAGAAGATGTAAGAATTTCAAAAAGAAACCAAGTAATAGAAAGAGCAAAAGAACTTCTAAGAGAATTAACAGAAAATATACTTCCAGATTCCCAAGAAATAGCAGAAGAAGTAGCCCATTCAGTAAGAATGATGGAAATAACAGAATATGGTAAAGACAGACTACCCGCAGGTCCTGCAATTGAGGAATCTAATGAAATAATCTTAGTTGAAGGTCGTGCAGATGTTTTAAACCTATTAAAAAACAACATCAAAAATGGTATAGCCCTAAACGGAACCTCAGTACCAGAAACAATAAAAGAAATATGTAAGAAAAAAGAAGTAACAGTTTTTGTTGATGGAGATAGAGGAGGAGATCTAATAATCAAAGAACTTCTAGCAACAACAGAAATAGATTTTATTGCAAAAGCTCCAGACGGAAAAGAAGTAGAAGAAATAACAAAAAAAGAACTTCATAAAGCACTAAGATCAAAAATAGCTACAGAACAAGCAAAACTAGAAATAGATAGAAATAACAAACAACCATACAAAAAAAAGGAATTCTATCAAAAAAGAGAATTTGTTCCAAAAAAAACATTCCCAAAAAAAGACTTTCCAGTATTTAAAGAAATACTAGAAGAATTAATAGGAACTAAAGCAACTTGTTTAGTAGACGAATCTTCGAACATTCTAGGAAAAGTACCAACAACAGAACTAGAAACAACATTAAGAAACCTAAGATCTGGTGTACACGCAGTAATTATAGACGGTAAAATAACAAGAGATGCCAACAGAATAGCAGAAAGAGCAAATGTTAAATTTATAATTGGTACTAGCTCAGAAATAAACAAAAATCAAACAAGATTAAACCTATTAACAAAAGAAGAACTTTAAAAATTATTTCTTTTTTAATTTAAAAAACAAAAAACTATTTAAAACAATAAAAGTTAAATAAATCTATGAAAGAAAAGAAGAGGGTAGACATAGTACTAACATCAATGGTTATTATACTAGCCATATTCTTATTCTTCCTATCATATGAAAGAGAATGTAATTCAGACGAAGTATGTTTTAGTAATGCAGCAAAAACATGTAGATCTGCTAAATTAACTCTAACAGAAGATACAAACACATTCACTTATGAAATACAAGGATTAAATAACCATTCATGCATCATAGAAGTCACAGCAGTTTCAATCCAAGGAACACAAGAAACAATATCAGAATTTCAAGGGAAAAATATGATATGTATAATCCCAAAATCAAACCTAACAGAACACAAAATATCTGAATTAAATATTATAGACTATTGCACAGGAGAATTAAAAGAAGAAATGTATGAACTAGTAATAGAAAGGTTATATGGATCCATAGCAGAAAACTTAGGTCATATACTTCTAGAAATTAGTAAAGAAACGTAGGCACACCCAAGCTTGGATATTTAAATTAACTATCAGCTACCTCAACCCTTTCTCCCCTTCGCTACCCTATAAGCACCGAAATCATAGGTTATTGCTGCTTTGTTCCCAATCTGACAAGATTCCCCATAACAACGATCCTATAGGACAAAGGATCAACGTCCAGGCCGAGACCAATAATTAAATTAAACACCTCAGCTTAAGCTTCGACCCCATCTAAAGTCCGTTTATGGTTACAAGACAGGACTAACGCCCCGGTCTAGCCTACAAAAAGATTATAATTAGTCTACTTTTAAAAGTTTCTATACTTTTAAAATTAAAAGCCCAACCAAAAACCTTTTAAAACAGTTAAATCTTCAAAAAACACATGGAAATACACAACCCAGGAAGAGTCTGCATTAAAACAGCAGGAAAAGACGCAGGAAAAATAGCAATCATAGTAGAAAAAATAGATGACACTTATGTTCTAATAGATGGTAATGTAAAAAGAAAAAAATGTAATGTAAAGCATTTACATCCAACAGAAAAGGTCTTAGACATTAAAAAATCAGCTTCTACTGCCGAAGTACATAAAGCAATGACATCTCAAAAACTAGAAGTAATTCCAAGAAAAGAAAAACCAAAAAAAGAAGAACCAGTGAAAGAAAAACCTAAAAAAGAAAAAAAACTTAAAAAGAAAAAAGATGCAAAACCAAGAAAAACTGCTTGAACTCCAGCTAATAAACCAAGAAATAGAACAATTAAGCCAAACAAATAATTTATTAGCAAATCAAATAAATGAATTGAATGTTGTTAAAGAAACAATAGAACAAATAGAAAAAGAAAAACCAGAAACAGAAATTCTAACTCCTTTAGGAGCAGGTATTTTTTTAAAAACTAAATTATTAGATAATAAAAACCTAATAGTTAATGTTGGAGCAAAAGTAACTAAAGATAAAACTACTAAAGAAACAAAAACTCTAATTTCTAACCAAATAGAAGAATTAGAAAAAGCTATCAAAGAACAAGAAAAAACCTTAGAAAATCAAGTTAACAAACAAGCTAAGCTTTATCAAGAAGTACAACAATAAATATAAACAAACAAATACTCCCATTTCTATGACTCCTCTCCAATATTACTCAAATAAACAAGTACAAAAACAAATTTATGAAAATTCTAAAGATAAAGAAATTTCTTACCAACTCTCAAACAAAGGATTCGGCAAAAGACCAGATATTCTACAATTTGAGAATGACATTCTAGAACTAGCAAAACAAGGAGCAACATCATTTCATATCTCAGAAGAAAATTGGCACGACCCATTAAAACTAGAACCAGGAATGCCAAAAACAAAGTTAGACCAACTAAGAAAATCATGGGATCTAATACTAGACATTGACGGTCCTTTTGAATACTCACAAATAGCATCTAACTTACTAATAGAAGCCTTAAGATTCCATAACATAACAAACATACCAACAAAATTCTCAGGAAATAAAGGTTTCCATATAGCCATTCCTTTCACATCATTTCCAAAAGAAGTAAATAACAGACCAACACCATTACTTTTCCCAGAAGGACCAAAAATTATAGCTTCCTACTTATCAAACCTAATCAAAGAACCATTAACAGCAAGACTCTTAGAAAAATACACAATAGAAGAAATACAAAAAACTTCAAAAAAAACAGAAAGTGAAATAATAAAAGACGGAAAATTCAACCCTTTTTCAGTAGTTGACATAGACACCATTCTTATATCAAACAGACACATGTTCAGAGCACCATACTCCTTACACGAAAAATCTAATCTAGCATCCATACCAATAAACCCAAGCAACATCTTAAACTTCAAAAAAGAACAAGCAAACCCAGAAAATATAAAAGAATACAAACCATATCTAAACATAGAACCAACGCCAAACCAAGCAAAAGAACTCTTCATCCAAGCATTTGACTGGCATCAAAAAAACAAACCAAAAGAAGAGACAAAAAAAGAATACACATATGAAGAAATAAAAGATGAAATACATGAAAAATTCTTCCCACCATGTATAAAACTTATTCTACAAGGAATAGCATCAGACGGAAGAAAAAGGGCTTTATTCATCTTATTAAACTTTTTAAAATCAACAGGACACAAAAAAGAAAAAATACAAGAAATAATCCAAAAATGGAATAAAGACAATTACGAACCTTTAAAAGAAGGATATATACAAGCGCAATTAAACTGGCATACTAGAAACCAACAAAAGATTCTACCCCCTAACTGCTCTAATAACAACTACTACACATCTTTACTAGTCTGCAAACCAGACCAATTATGCTCAAAAGTTAAAAATCCAGTAAACTATGCAGTAAGAAAATCTAGATTTAAAGTTAATAAAAAACAATCAAACAAATAAACTATTCAACTTCCTTAAAACTCCAGAAAAACTTCCTTCTTTCAACTTCCCAATATTTTTTATCAAAAGTTTCTTATCCATTTTTAAAATATTTTCAACTTTAACACAACAAGGATCAAATAACTTTCCTTCTTCTAAATCTTTATTTTCAACATAAACAGAATAAAATTCTTTAACAATATTCGACGTTAAACTACATACAATAACATCCTCAGAAGATTCATTAAACTTATCTTTAGAAATCACAAGAACAGGTCTAATTTTTTTTCCACTAAAATCTGAAAAAGGAAAAGGTACTAAAAAAATATCTCTTTGTTGTACCTTCATAAATACCTCCCCCAAGCTTTCTCATCTTTTGAGTTATCCCATGTTTTAATTAAACTTTTTTCTGCTAAAGCAAGCCACCCCAATTTTTCTTTTTCTAATTCCATTTTTTCTAATTTCTTAAGGAAATCTTTTTCTAATTCTAAAATTAATTTTTTACCTTTCTCTATAACAACTAACTTTGTCCCTTCTTTGATATTCAAATCATCCCTCATACTCTCAGGAATAACTACTTGTCCTCTTGAAGACACCTTTATTGTTTCTATCATAGTAAGAATAGTAAGATTATACTTATTTATATAACTTCCTACTTTTTCCACCAATCCAAAACCTTTAAAAACTCCTAAAAAACACAAAAAACTATGGGAAGAATAAAAACAACATTACTTAAAAGAGTAGGATTAAAGTTATTTAAAAATCATAAAGAAGAATTTACAGAAAATTTCGCAAAAAACAAAGAAATCCTAGTAAAATTCATAAGCACACCTTCTAAAAAATATAGAAACATTTTAGCTGGTTACCTAGTAAGATTAGTTAAAAAAGAGAAAAAATATCAAAGCTAATTCTAACCGCAAACATTATAAATCAACTAAACATCCTTTAAGATAAGATAAACACAAAAATTTTACCAAAAGACGGAGGAAACTAAAAATGGCAGACAAAAAAGACGACCATGTTGTATTCATCGGTAACAAACCTTTTATGAATTACGTTACCGGCGTAGTAATGCAGTTTACAACACAAAACGCAAAAGAAGTTGTAATCAAAGCAAGAGGAAAATTCATTAGCAGAGGAGTTGACATAGCAGAAGTATCAGCAAAAAGATTTTTAGAGAACACAGTAGAAATCAAAGACATAAAAGTTGACTCAGAAGAGTTTGAAAACAAAGAAGGAAAACAAGTAAGAGTATCTACTATAGAAATAACACTAGTTAAGAAATAAGAAACCTTTATATAATTCTTTTTTTATTTTTAATATAAAAGAGGATGATAGGTTTAGAAACACAAACAAGCTTTTTAATAGAAATTGGTATAATTATAATAATTGCAACTCTATTAGCTTTAGCACTTAAGATTCTAAAACAGCCTTTAATCCCTTCTTATATTATAACAGGAATTATCTTAGGCCCATTAGTCCTAGGGTTAATAAAAGATATCGAAACAATAAGAGCAATCTCAGAATTAGGCATAGCATTCTTACTATTTCTAGTAGGAATGGAAATAAACCTAAAAAAATTAAAATCAGCAGGCCTAACATCATCAATAGGAGCAACAATACAAGTAGCCTTAGTTTACTTAATAACATACACTATATCATTAAAATTAGGTTTCTCAAATTTTGAATCAATGATAATTGGTTTTGCACTTTCTTTCAGTTCAACAATGATTGTAATTCAGCTCCTCTCAGAAACAGAAGAAATAGACACACTACACGGCAGAATATCTTTAGGATGGCTTCTAATCCAAGATGTATTAGTAATAATAATAATTTCATTATTAAGCAACTTAGAAAGTTTCTCAGTAATAACAATAAGCTATTCTTTACTAAAAGGCTTAATATTAATATGGATAGCATTCCTTTCAAGTAAGTTTTTCTTACCAAAACTATTCAGATTTGCAGCAAAATCTTCAGAACTATTATTCCTAACTTCAATAACAGTATTATTCCTCTTTGCCATAATGGCAACACTCCTAGACATATCACTAGCAATAGGAGCATTCTTAGCAGGACTTACTCTAGCTAACCTTCCTTACAAAATAGATATCATTGGTAATGTAAAACCGTTAAAAAACTTCTTCACAACAATCTTCTTTGTCTTCTTAGGTATGCAGTTAATTATCATTGATTCTACTTTAATTTGGTTAACTCTAATACTTCTAGCTATAACTTTAATTATTAAACCAATAATAATAACATTAATTACAGCCTTATTCGGTTTTGGAAAAAGAACATCATTCTTAGTTGGTTCCAGTTTAGCACAAATGAGTGAATTCTCTTTAATAATCATCTCACTACCTTTTATTTCTCTAAATCTTTCCCCTAGTATATTCTCAATGATTATTTTCATAACAATAATTACAATGACATTAACATCATATACTATTAAATTCGAAGAAAGAATATATTTAGTAATTTCTAGATATTTATCTTTCTTAGACAAAATATCTCTAAAAAAACAAAAACTAGAATACATAGAAAGAGGCCCAAGAAAAACAATATTATTAATCGGTTGTCATAGAATGGGATCTATTTTCTACAAAAAATTAAGAAGCAAAAAAAATGTTTTAATATTAGACCAAAATCCAGAAACTATAAATTCTCTAATTAAACAAAAAATATCTTGCATGTATGGAGATATGACCAACAAAGAAATATTAGACAAAGCAAATTTAAAAAGCATAAAACTAGTAATTTCTACCGTACCTTCAGAAGACAATAATAAATTCCTAATAGACTACGTAAAATCCATAAACCCAAGAACAAAAGT
>CAYFGV010000023.1:0-7444 GCA_964342845.1 Candidatus Woesearchaeota archaeon | reverse complement strand
TTTCATCTGTGGAAATTGTTTCACCTGCAAAAGTATCTTTCAAACCTACAATACCTACAATATTTCCACAACTAATTTCATCAAAAGCAGCTCTTTGTGCGCCCTTATAAACAGAAACTTGTTGCAATCTAACTTTCTTTTTAGCTCCAATTAAATAAACCTCTTGTCCTTGTTTAATTGTTCCAGAAAATAATCTCATTGTTGCAACTTCACCAGCATGTTTATCAACAACAATCTTTGTAACAACACCAGCCAAAGCACCAGCAGGGTTACATTCCATTAAACTTTTACCAACTCCACTTTCTAAATCACCATGCCATATTTTAGGAACCCTATAAGGCTGAGAATCTTTAGGATTTGGATGATGTTTAACAACCATATCTAAAACAACATCGTGCAAGGGAGCTTTCTTAACCATTTCATCAAGTTGCTCTCCTTCATAAGCATCAATTACATCTTTAAAACTAATCCCTTTTTCTTGCATATAAGGAAAACTCAAAGCCCAATTATGAAAAGCAGAACCAAAAGCAACAGAACCATCCTGAACATTAACTTTCCAGCTCTCTTTAAACTCTTCAGGAGCCATTGCTTCAATAAATCTATTAACAGAAGTAATAATCTCAACAAACTTTTGTTGCATAGCTTCTGGAGTTAACTTAACCTCTTTAATTAACCTATCAACTTTATTAATAAACAAAACAGGCTTAACCTTTTCTCTTAAAGCTTGCTTTAAAACAGTTTCAGTCTGAGGCATAATACCTTCAACAGCACAACAAACAACTATAGCACCATCAACAGCTCTCATAGCCCTAGTAACATCCCCTCCAAAATCAACATGACCAGGAGTATCAATTAAATTAATCAAAAAATCATCATCTTTAACTTTATGAACCATAGAAACAGCAGCAGAATCAATTGTAATTCCTCTTTCAGTCTCATCTTCATGAAAATCTAAAGCACATTGCTTACCAGCTAACTCTTCTGACAACATACCAGCTCCTGCTAACAAATTATCTGAGAATGTAGTCTTTCCATGATCAATATGAGCACAAACACCAATATTTCTTATCTTATCAGATTGTTTCATTAAAACCTTAATTTGTTCTGTTAATTTATCTGCCATTTCAGAATTTGGTTAAAGATAACTCTTTTTAAAACTTTCTTTTTTTAACTCATCTTATTTATCATATAAATCAAGAATTAAATAATCAATCCCCTAATTTAAGCCAAATGTTCATTCAAGGAATTTCTAAACTCACCAAGAACACTTAACAATCTTCTCTCTTTTTCATCTGTACTTTTACAAAGAGCAACTATTTCTTTATAATCATCAGCAATATCAATATACATACCCCTCATATGTTCCTCAGTCATAGTTTCTGCTAATTCTCTCATTTTCCTTTCTTTACTTAAATAAAATTCCAAATTGCTCATTTTCTTGTTATTTTTACTGCTCATCTCTTTATAAACTTTACTAATTTCTAAACCATTCTAAAATTACAACACAAGCTTTAAATACCAAAGAATCAAGAAATAAGTATCGAAAAAGAGGCGGAAAAACAAAAAAAGGAGGAAAAGACATGCGAAAAATAAAATGCTTTGGACTTGTATTTTTCATATTAGGAATTCTAATGATTATGAGCCAGACAAGGCGTGAATACTATCCGAGCTTGACGACAAGTATCCAGACACAAGAAAATCAAGAGCAAGAAATATCCTCACTAGAATTATCACGATCATAATATATCATAATTTCAATTTTTTCACATATTTTTTTTCTTTTAACCCCAAAAAAACAATAATCTTTATATACTATAACATCTTAAAAACATAAGAGGTGATCCTAAAAATGAATCCAAATCTACTGATTTCTTATGAACCTTCTAAAAGAGAAAAAGCTAGACAAGAAGTTGAAAACATTTTCAAAGAAATAAAAGAAAAACACAAAATCATAGATGAAAAACACAAAGGAGTATTTAAACTAAGAGTAAAAGAACCAAAATCCGTAGTAAGAAGGCTAAATAATAAACATTCAAAAAAACCACAACTCTTTGCAGCAACATTCAAATACATTCCAATAGATAAATGGTCAAAATCAACAGTAATAGACATGTCAAAACAAATGAGAAGCTTTGACAAAAAAATAGCAAACAGAGACTCCTGGAAATTAGATTTGAAAAAGAGAAAACATAGATCTTCTTCAACATCATTAATATTAAAACTAACAGACCACATACAAAAACCAAAGGTAAATCTAGCAAACCCAGATAAAACAGTTCACGTTAACATCTTTGGTAAAAAAGCAGCTTTAGCTTTACTAAGAAAAAAAGAAATGTTAAATACAGCAAAAAGAAAATAAAACCTTTTTCTTTTCTCTAAAGTAGTCACAAAATAGAAAGCTTTATAAACCCTTAATTTTTCAAAAACATATGTTTGATAAAATAAATTACTTACTATCTAGAAAATGTGTAGAGAATTACTTAGGTATAACTCCAAGAGAAAGACCAAGAGGAGACACCACAGAACAAGATAATACTTTCTATGAAGTTTATGCTCTGTCTCAAAAAGAAGAGTCTGAAAAATCAAAAACTAAATAAACACCTTAAATTCTTAAAATCTAAATGAAACTTAAAACTTCCAAAACAGAAATAAGAGATATACTTAAAGCATGGATAGCAATTTCTGTAGCCTTTGCTATATTATTATCTAAAGGTATTTTCTCAACAAGTTTCAGCACAACATTCTTAATAGCAACATTAACAGTAGGGTTAGGATTCTTAATCCACGAACTATCACATAAAATTACAGCACAACACTTCCACTATTCAGCAGAATTTAGAGCAAATAACACAATGTTATTATTAGCAATAGCAATGAGCTTTTTTGGCTTCATATTAGCAGCTCCTGGAGCAGTAATAATAAAAGCATACAACATAACTAAGAGAAAAAACGGAATAATTAGTCTAGCAGGTCCTTTATCAAATATAATCTTAGCAATAATCTTCTTAATCATTCCATTACAAATCTTCCCAACATATGGAATACTAATATCAACATATGGTGTATTAATAAATTCCTGGCTAGCAGTTTTCAATCTAATACCAATTCTAAACCTAGATGGTAAAAAAATCCTAAATTGGGATAAAAGAGTATATTTTATAACTTTAATAGTTGCAATATCCTTGTTATTCTTATAAAAAACCTTTTAAACTTTAAAAACAATAAATTTACATGGAAATCTCAAAACCATGCCAAATTTGTAAAAAAAAGTTAGCAAAATATAGCTGTAAAATCTGCGGTAACTTTGTCTGCGAAGATTGCCTTAGTAAAGGAATCTGTATTAATCATTAATACAAAAAAAAGACCAACATAGTAAACTTTATAAACATCCCAAAAATCATAATTCCTATAAAATGGCTAATAAAAGTAAGGGATTAAACTCAGCTAAAAAGCTCAAAAAAAGAAGAACAGTAAGTAGATGGAAAAAGATTACTTATAAAAAAAGAGTTCTAAATCTTAAAGCAAAATCAGATCCATTAAAAGGAGTTCCTCAAGCTAAAGGAATTGTAATAGAAAAAAAACAATTAGAAGCAAAACAACCAAACTCAGCAATGAGGAAATGTGTTGTAACACAATTAATTAAAAATGGGAAAAAAGTCACAGCATTTGTCCCGGGATATAATGCAATTAAACTTATAGACGAACACGATGAAGTCTTAATAGAATCCATTGGCGGAGCAAAAGGAAGATCAAAAGGAGATATTCCTGGTGTTAGATGGCAAGTAATAAAAGTAAATGATCAATCATTAAAAGCATTAGTTACAGGAAAAATAGAAAAAGGTAGAAGATGATGAAATTATTCGATAAATGGGATACAGAAAACATACAAATAAAAGAAAAAGCATTAGAACCTTATATAAAACTTCCAAATGTATTAGTTCCTAAAAGTTGCGGAAGATATGCTTACAATAGATTCTGGATTTCAAAAACACATATTGTTGAAAGATTAATGTGTAAATTACAAGTCGCAGGACACAAAGGAAAAAAACATAGACTATCTTCTGGCTCATGCACAGGAAAGGGTTTAACACATTATAATATTGTTAAAAAAACTTTAGAAATAATAGAACAAAAAACTAAAACAAATCCAATACAAGTTTTAGTTACAGCAATTGAAAATGCTGCTCCAAGAGAAGCAGTTACTACAATAGAATACGGTGGAGCTCGTTATCCAAAAGCATTAGAATTAGCACCATTAAAAAGAATAGACTTAGTTTTAAGATTATTTTGTCAAGGATCTTACCAAAAAACATTCGGTAAAAAGAAAAAAATAGAACAAGCATTAGCAGATGAAATTCTATTAGCATATAAAATAGATCAAGCTTCTGTAGCTATATCTAAAAAATTAGAATTAGAAAGACAGGCAGATTCATCTAGATAAATTTATATATTAAGAGAATTAACTAATTTCTATGGAAAAAATATACTTTAATAACTTTGAAAATCAAAAGATCTGGGGGATTATAGAAGAACCAAATCAAATAAAAAACGAAATTATAATTATTATTCACGGCGCAGGTGCCAATAAAGAAAGCGGGCCAAAACACATAGCAGAAGAATTGATAAAAAGAAATATTAATTCTATTAGGATTGACCTAGATGATCAAGGAGAATCCGAACCAAGACATGAAAATTCGACAATCAGCAGTTATGTTAAAACGGTGGAAACAACAATAAATTATCTAAAGAAACAGAGATACAAAACAATTAATTTGATTGGTACAAGCTTCGGAGGAATTGTAGCTATGGCAACAGCACTAAAGCGTAAGGAAATTAAGAAAATATTATTACGTGCACCCGTAGCAGATTATTACAAACGCGTCTTAGATAGATATAGCAAAGACGAAATAAAGGAATTCAAGAAACAAGGTTTCTATAATTATACCAAATCAAACGGCAAAAAACTAAAAATTACTTACAAACGTATTGAAGATTCCAAAAAATATAACATGTACGAAAAGGCTAAAAAGATCCAGATACCTGTCTTAATAATTCATGGAACAGATGACAAAAATGTAAACTACAAAACTAGTGAAAAATTAATAAAAGAATTTCCAAAGGGAAGATTAATATTAATAAAAAACGCAGACCATTCCTTAGGAATAAATGGAGATTATAGAAAAAGCCTAAAAATTCTAGGAGATTGGTTCGAAAATAAATTAAGTTAAGAAAACATTTCAACCCATCTTTTCATCCCATACAAAAAATCACCAGAGTTCTTTTCCAAATCTTGGAACAATTCTTTTTTATTAAACCACTTAATTTCTGCAACTTCATCTTCTTGAACTATAAATTCGTCCAATTCTTTATTTGTCTTAAAATAATACCACTGTGTAAAATGATTATATTTTCCAGAAGTTCTTAATTTAGATCCTCTATTAAATTTAATATTTTTTAATCCAAGCTCTTCTTCTGCTTCTTTAACTATATTAGAATCATAAGTCTCATCCTCCTCAACAGTCCCAGCAACAGCAGGCCCCCATTTCCCAGGATGGTGCGACTTATTAAAAGCCCTTCTAGCTAACAAAATTTCTCCTTTACCATTAACAATCCATAATGCAGAAACACGATAAATATCTTCTCTCTTCAAAGTTTCCATTTTTTTAAAACCAATTACATTATCCTTTTCATCTACAATAATTATTCTAGGCTTCATAAAGATCAGAAAACAAGCAAATATTTAAAATTATCCTTTCTTCCATTTAAAAAAAGCAACTATAGGTATCTTCAAAAGATCAGTATTAAAGTTTTCAAATTTCTCCTTCCATTTTTCATCAGGTTCACTTTCTAAAAAATCAACAAGAACAAATCCTTCTCTAAGAAACACCTTAAAATAGTCTTGTAAAGGCAACGGAAAATCTAAAAACTTTTCACAGGATTTAACAATATTTACATACCTCGCATCCCTACAAAAATAATTATGACTAGGTGCAAACTTTCCTCTTTCCGATTCCCTAAACATATTAATAATTGGATGAGGTATAGAAAAAATAAATAAACCATTTTCCTTAAGAACTCTTTTAACTTCTTTAACAGCCTTACTCAAATCCTTAACATGATCTAAAACAAAAGAAGCAGTTACAACATCAAAAAAAGCATCTTCAAACTCTAAATTATATGCACTCCCAGCATTAAAATACACACCAACACAATGTTCCTTAGGCAACTTTATCATTTCACTACTAACATCAATCCCAAAACCTTCTGCCCCTCTTACAATATATTCTCTCAAATGAATACCAGGACCACACCCAATATCAAGTATTTTCTTATCTTCAAGATTCAAAGGGACCAACTTAAACATTGTGGGCTGTTCTATCTCTCTATTAAAAAAACCAGATGACTCTTTACCTTTTGTTCTTTCAAATAAGTATTTCTTTGCAGCCAAATCATAGGACTCTTTGAGTTCTTTTTCTTCCTTCATAAAAACAAAAAACAAAACTTATATTTAAACCTTACTCTACTCTTATATCTTCAAACTCATAATATTTTTTAGCAACTTCTATTAAATTATTTAAATTCTTCTTATTTCTTCCAATCAACAAACCTTTTACCCTAGTATCAATAGATTTAATATAAACAATTCCATCAACAAACTCTATACTATCCGCTTTTAATGGAGCTATAAAACTACGAACAAACTTAGTAATCTCTTCAGAATAACCAACAATCTTTATTCTTTTCTTCAACATATTTTCAACTTTCTTAATATTTGCAGCATTTTTCCCAATAGCTCTCAAAACATCTACATCTTTAACAACAAAAACTAACCTTTCATTATTCTCAAAACAATCTTTAACCTTTGCTTTAGTAACTTCTTCAAAGAGATTGATCAATTTTATTAATTCTGTATCTAATTTCATATTGCAACTGCAGAAACTGAAAATGGTTTTCTGCATAACACCCCCAACTCCGCAGAACTAACATCTAAAACATTAAGCTCAACACCAGCTAGCTTACACAACTCACTTAAATCCTCTGCACAATTCCTAGAAACATAAACCTTCTTAACTTTCCCAATCATTTTTTTAACGCTCTTTAAACCGACAACTATCTTATTATCAACCACAGCTTTCTTTAAGTCTTTCATTTCATTAACTCCTTTTTTACTTTAGTAATTAAACCAGGTAAACCAGTTCCTAGAGGAACAGGCTGATTTAACATAACATTTTCTATAACACTATTCAAGTTATCTTGCTCACCAATTAAAGAAGCATTAACAATATGAGTAAGAGGAGTCTCAAAACTTGCTCTAGCTAATACACTCTCCTTACCACCAGTAATACCACCTCTTGTAATTCCTTTAACCTTTCCAATAGCAGTCATCAAATCAGCCAAAAACATTATATGTCTAATATCAATATCTAAACCTTGTTTTTTAATT
>CAYFGV010000022.1:0-8712 GCA_964342845.1 Candidatus Woesearchaeota archaeon | reverse complement strand
GGTATTGTAGGTTTGAAAGATACTTTTGCAGGTGAAACAATTTCCACAGATGAAATGGAACCTTTTGAGGCTATTAAACATATTTTTGAGCCTGTTGTTACAAAAAGTATTGAAGCAACTAAGGCTTCTGATTTGCCTAGGTTAGTTGAAGTGTTGAGACAGGTTGGTAAAGAGGATCCTAGTATTAAGATTGAGATTAATGAAGAGACTGGAGAGAATTTAATGAGTGGGATGGGTGAATTACATTTAGAGATTATTGAAAATAGAATTAAATCAGAAAAACAATTAGAGGTTAAGACTTCTTCCCCTATAGTTGTTTATAGAGAAGCTATTACTAAGCTGAGTCCAGAAGTTGAAGGTAAAAGTCCTAATAAACATAATAAGTTTTATTTTGTTGTTGAGCCATTGGATGATAATATTTACAAGGCTATTAAAGATGGAGAGTTATCAGAAGGAAAGATTAAGAAAAAAGATAAATCTGTTGTTGAAAAATTAGTTTCATTAGGTGTAGATGCTAAGGCTGCTAAGAATTATAGAGAAGTCTTTAAAGGTAATGTTTTAATTGATGCTACAAGAGGTATTGTACATATTGGAGAGGTGATTGAAATGGTAATGGATGCTTTTGAGCAAGTGGTAAATGCTGGTCCTTTGGCTAGAGAGCCTGGGATGAAAATGAAAGTTAGTTTAATGGATACTAAGTTGCATGAAGATGCTATTCATAGAGGTCCTGCACAGGTTTATCCTGCTGTGAGAGATTCTATTAAAGAGGCGATGTTAAAAGCGGGTGCTTGTATGTTTGAGCCTTTGCAATTATTACAAATTGAAAGTCCTGCTGATTTTTTAGGAGATATTTCTGCTTTAATTCAAAATAAAAGAGGACAGCTAATGAATGTTGATCAAGCTGTTGATAGAATTACTGTTAAAGCTAAGTTACCTGTTGCTGAAATGTTTGGGTTGACTGGTGATTTAAGAAGTGCTACTTCTGGACGTGGAAGTCATTTTGTAGTTGATCAAATGTTTGAGAAGGTTCCTGAAATGTTGCAACAAAAAGTTGTTAAACAAATTAGAGAGCGGAAAGGTTTGAGTGAGAATGCGTAGGTTTTTTTACATTCTGCTGCCTGGTGGACCACGGTAAAAATTATTATAATCTCTGTTGTCTGGATGGAAACCTTTACTTTTAAGGCCTTGTGTAATTGTTTTTGTTGCAGCTACTCCTGCTATAATTAAAAATGGAAGGAGCCTGTAAAGAGTATAAACCTTTTTCTTTGAAAGTAATTCTTCTGGTATTTCTTTTGTTAATCTTTCTTTTTTTTCTATAATTTGTTCTCTTATTTCTTTGACTTCTTTTTGTATGCTTGCAAAATTTGAATATCCTTTAGTGGTGTCTATTGTTGTTGATATAGCAGATAAGTTTTCATTGATTTCTTCATATTTTTCTGTATATTTTAAACTTTCGTCAATTTTTTGTTTTGCTTTTTGTTGACGAGGGAGTATTCCAGATCTTTCTGTTGTGGTTGGAATTGGTCTGTACTCAAGATTTGCTGCTGCTTTTTCTAATTCTGATTCAGCATAGTCTAGTTGAGTAGCTTCTGTGTAAGCAGGGATTTCTTTTAATTTGTCTTCTAGTTGTGATGCTTTTATTTGAACTCCTGCTTCCCAAACAATGGTGGCTGCTAAACTTAGACCTACGAGAATTTTGTAGCTTTTTTTCATATTTTATAGAGGGTTTTAAAATATATAAGGTTTATGATTTTAAATCCTCAAGCTTTATAAACTAAGTTTTTTTCTTATTTTTATGGTAGAATTAATGGCACCTGCTGGAAATTTTGAATGTCTAAGGTCAGCAATTAAAGCTGGTTGTGATAGTGTCTACTTTGGTGTTGATGAATTAAACATGAGGGTTAAAGGGGCTAAGAATTTTAGTTTGAGTGAGTTGAAGAAAGTTAAAGAGATTTGTAAGAATGTTAAATGTTATTTAACTTTAAATTCTATTATTTATGATGGTGAGTTGGAGTTGTTAGATAAGATTTTAGAAAAAGTTAAACAAGTTGGGATTGACGGTGTGATTGCAAGTGACCAAGCTGTTATTCAGAAATGTAATAAGTTAGGTATTAATGTTTGTGTTTCTACGCAGAAGTCTATTAGTAATATTGAAGCTGTTAGGTTTTATTCTAAGTTTTGTGATAGGGTTGTTTTAGCTAGGGAACTTTCTTTAGAACAGATTAAAAAAATTAAAGGGCTAATAGTAAAAGAAAAGATTAAAGGTGTTTCTGGTAGGTTGATGGAGATTGAATGCTTTGTGCATGGTGCAATGTGTATTTCTGTTTCTGGAAGATGTTTCTTATCTTTGTTTGAGTTTGGTTGTTCTGCTAATAGAGGAGAATGTTTGCAAAGTTGTAGAAGAGAATATTTGATAAAAGATGTTGAAGAAAATAAAGAGTTGAAGATTGGTAGTAATTATATTTTAAGTCCTAAAGATTTGTGTTGTATTAAATTTTTAGATAAGTTAGATTTTATAGATGTTTTTAAAATTGAAGGTAGAGCAAGAGCTGCTGATTATGTTTATGAAGTTGTTAAATGTTATAGAGAAGGTTTGGATGCTATTTCTCGAAATGAGTTTACTGATGAATTGAAAGAGGAACTTTATGATAGATTATCTAAGGTTTATAATCGTGGATTTTCTGATGGATTTTATTTTGGAAAGCCCCTTAAAGAATTTTCTGAATGTTATGGTTCTAAAGCTACTGAAGTTAAAGAATATGTTGGGAAGATTACGAATTATTTTTCTAAGGTTAAGGTTGCTGAAATTAAAGTTGAATCTTCTGGTTTTAAAGTTGGAGATGAGATTTGTGTTATTGGGAAGACTACTGGATATTTTAAACAAAGTGTTTTGGAGATTAGAGATTTTAATAGAAAGAATGTTTCTGAAGTTAAGAAAGGTTTGTTTAGTTTTAAAGTTGATGAAAGAGTTAGAGAAGGAGATAAAGTTTATTTGATTAAGCCAAAAAGTATTTAAAAGTTTGAATTAAAGTTTTTATATGGTTGATTATAAAAAGACTGGTTTTAAGTGTGGAATTGAAATTCATCAACAGTTAGAAGGAGCTAAATTATTTTGTAAGTGTCCTGGAGTTTTGAGTAAAAATCCTAAAGAATTATTTAGAAGAAGAATGGTTGCTGTTGCTGGTGAGACAGATGATGTAGATGTTGCTGCTAAGTATGAAGGTGGTTTAGACAAAGAATTTGTTTATTTAGGGACTGAAGAGAATACTTGTTTAGTTGAGTTTGACTCTGAGCCGCCACATGAAGTTAATGAGCATGCTTTAAATGTTGCTTTGCAGGTTGCTATGATGTTGAAGATGGAGCTTGTTGATGAGATTCAAATTATGAGAAAGACTATTATTAATGGAAGTGTTACTTCTGGTTTTCAAAGAACTATGTTGATTGGAAGAAATGGTATGTTAGAAACTTCTAAAGGTGTAGTTGGAATTGATATTGTTGCTTTGGAGGAAGATGCTGCAAGAAAGATTAAAGAAGATTCTAAAAGAGTATATTTTAATTTAGATAGGTTAGGGATTCCTTTGATTGAGATAGCGACTAAGCCAGATATAAAAGATGCTGAACATGCAAATGAAGTTGCAGAAAAATTAGGAATGATTTTAAGAAGTACTGGAAAGGTTAAAAGAGGTATTGGTACTATTCGTCAAGATGTTAACTTAAGTATTAAGGATGGTTTTCGTGTTGAGCTAAAAGGTTTTCAAGATTTACGTAAGATGCCTAAAGTTATTGAGAAGGAAATTCTGAGACATATGAAAAAGAGAATTAAAGAGCCTGAAGTTAGGAGAGTTAATGCTGATTGTTCAACTACTTTTTTAAGACCAATGCCTGGTTCTGCTCGTATGTATCCTGAGACAGATGTTAAAAGTGTTTTAATTGATAAAAAAATTTTAGGAAATGTTAAAATTCCTGAGTTGATTAGTGATAAGGCTTCTAAATATGAAAAGGAGTTTGGTTTGAAAGCTGATTATGCTAGAGAATTGATTAAAAGAAATATTTCTTTTGAAGATTTTTCTGATTTCGATTTAGACAATAATTTTATGGCTAAAGTTTTAGTTGAATATCCTAAAGAGTTGAAAAGTAGGTTTGGGTTGGATGTTAGTAAGTTATCTGTTGGAGATTTTAAGAAGGTTTTTGTTTTGGTTAAAGAAGAGAAGATTTCTAAAGGTAATGTTTTGGATGTTTTGGCTGATATTATTAAAGGTGATTTAAATTTGAAAAAGTACGAAGGTGTTTCTTTGGATACTTTAGAAGATTTTGTTAAAAAATTAGTTAAAGAGAAGAAAGGTTTGTCTATGGGAGCTTATATGGGAATTGTTATGGGAAAGTTTAAAGGTGTGGATGGGAAGAAAGTTGCTGGAATGGTTAAGAAGTATTTGTGATTTCTTTGAGAAAATAGAAAGATTTATATATCTAGTATTACTGGTAATACTAGTAAGATTTAGGAGGAAATTAAAATGGAAATTGATTTTGGGAAGATAGGGATTAAAGGTCAAATTGTTATTCCTCAAGAGATGAGGAAAGATCTAGGATTTCATAGTGGAAAGAAGGTTTTAATTGTTGAAGGAGAAAATGAAATTATTTTGAGGCCTTTAGATAAATTTAAGATGGAAACTTTAGATGAATTGAAAGAACAAATTATCGATATGAAGTTAGGAGAAAAAGCTATGAGAGAGATAAGAGAAGGTAAGGGTGCGTCTGTAGGTGTTGATGAATTCTTTAAAGAAATGGAAGATTGGATTAAGGAGTGATAATGAAAGTTAAAAGGATAGAAAAATCAAGGGATTATATTAGAGATTTGAAACATGTGAAAGATAAATCAACAAAAGAGGCGTTATATAAAAAATTAAAGAAAATAATTAAAAATCCTGATAGGGCAAAACATTTGAGGAATGTTATGAGATTAAGACAAAGTGAAAGAGTAGGAAATTTTAGGTTAATATATGAGTGGAGTGAAGATGGGGAAACATTAAATTTGTTGAGATTTAGAAAAAGGGATGATGTTTACAAGTGAATTTAATCATGAGGTTTTGTTACATTTACGTCTTCAATTAATACTTCTGGTGTGACTGTAGGAATGCTTGCGTCCCAACTTGTTATTTGTTGTTGTTTATCACTTAGACATTTTAAATTCTTAAACATGTTTAAAATGTTATCAGAGATTCTTATGTTTTTTATTGGTTTTGTAATTTCTCCGTTTTCAATTAAGAATGCACCATCTCTAGGAATAGTGGAAAAGTCTCCTGTGTAAGAGTTTTGAAAACGAGTGTACCAGATATTAGTAATGTATAATCCTTTTTTTACTTCGAATACATTGTCTTGTTTTCCTTTTAGAATAAGGTTAAAAGGCATAGGTGTTATCAACCCAGCATTTGCTGTTGTTTTTGTGTTATATCTTTTTGCAGATGAAGTATTATGTAAGTAAGTTTTTAATACACCTTCATCGATGATTGTTTTTGTTTTTGTTGGAACTCCTTCGTCGTCAAAGTGTGTAGAGGAAAGACCATTCTGTAAATTACCAGATTCTAATAAACTAAAGTTGCCGAGGTTTTTACCTATCTTTTTATCTAAACATGAAAAACCTGATTCAATTGAAAATATTGATGCTGCTTCTCCTAATTCGTTTATAAAATCTGCCATAGGTAGGTGACCAAATACAATATCATATTTTCCTGGTTTTCCTTTTTCTGGATTTACTGACATTTTTGCAATTTCTCCTGCTCTTTTTCCTGCTTGTTCTGGATTAAATTGTTTAAGAGTTCTTGAAGTAGAAGTCATATGACCTGTTGAATCTTTATTTATTAGTGCTCTAATAGTAAAATATAATGTAGATCCTTTTTCTTGTTTTTTCGCACCTCCAGATGTTAAAATTGCTCTTTTATATGTAGAAGATTCTAAAAAGCCTGAAGCTCTTTTTGCATTTTCTAAAGCTGCATTGATACCTTCTTCAACTAAGTCTGTTGGATTTAAACTTTTTACTTTCTTGTCATAGAAATGACTTATTTTTTCGTATTTAAATGGTCCTTCAGCTATGCCTTGGTAGTCTCTGTTTTGGTTTAGAGAATCAATAAATTTCATTAGTTTGTTTATAGTTTCATCAATTTTTGATTTATCTTTAATTACTGTTGTGGCTATTCTTTTGTTTTTTGCTACAAAAAGATCTAATGCTTCTATATCTTGTGTTGTTGTGTTTACTATTTTATTATTTACGAATTTAATTTGTGTATTGCTAGTTGTATTTTTAATTATAACAAAGTCATCTACTTTTTTCTGAATTAGTTTTTTGCTTATTGATTTTATATTCATCTTATATCTATATTCCTTAGTCTTATTGAAGGTCCGCCTAACCATACTGGCATTGTTTGACCTGGTTCTCCTTTACCGCAGTTACCTACAAAGAATTTTAGGTTGTTGGCAGCAGCATCTACTGAAGAAAATAATACTGGTGTTGTTATTTCTAGAATTGGTGACTTTACTGGTTGAGTTATTTTTCCATTTTTGATTAGGTAAGATTCACAACCAACATATTTTTGATTTAACCTTAGGTCATCAATATTCCATTCCATAAAACTCTTTAAGTAGATTCCATCTTTAACACCTTCAATTAGTTCTTCTTCTTTGAAGTTACCTGGTTTTACATATGTGTTAGACATTCTTACCATTGGTTCTACATTAAAGTAAGATGCTCTTGCTGAACCATTGCTTAATCTGTTCATTTGTTTTGAGGTTGATCTGTCATGTAAAAATTCATTTATTATTCCGTTTTTTACTAAAACTTTTTTCTTTGCTTTTACGCCCTCGTCGTCATATAAATAGAAACCATAACTATTTTCAATTGTTGGATCATCAATTATTGAAATATGATCTGAACCTATTCTTGTTTGAAGCATTTCTGGGTTTATGAAAGACTCTCCTGCTTGTGCTGCTTCTCTACCAAAAATTCTGTCTGCTTCATAAGGGTGTCCTCCTGCTTCATGTGCAATAATTCCTGAAACTTCTGGACCAGCTACTATGTCAAGTTTTCCTGTTGGAGATTTTACTCCTTTTTCAAGATTTAATTTCAAGTTTTTTATTTCATTTGCTGCATGTTGGTTTAAATTCCATTTTTTTAAGACTTCATAACCTGATGTAGAACCAAATTGTTCGTATCTTTGGATTGAGCTTTTGTTGCGTAGTGTTATAAAGTAAAATAGTTTTATTTTTGGTATTTTAGAGTATATTTCTGAGCCTTCTGTGTTTATAAAATATTTTTCAGTATAACTGTCTTTTAATGAAATGTATCTTGATTGTGCTTCTTTGATTGTCTTGTCTAGTTCTGTAAGTATTTTTAGTTTTTCTTTTGGGTCTAGAGAATTTAGTTTAACTTTTTGAGTTACTTTGTAGGATTTTTTATTTGTTTCTGATGAAGAGAATTCAGGTTTGCTTGAATTTTTTGATTTATTCATCTTTATTGTTTTATTTATTGCTTGTTTTACTTTTTCTTTTGTTAGTGTGTTTAAAGCTACGAAATTTAAATTATTTTTTATTATAAATCTAATTCCTAGGCCTTTAATTTCATCAAAGTAAGCCATTTCTGGGTTGGAATTTTTTAACATAAAACTATTTATTTCTTCTGTGATTAATCTTGCTTCTGCATAATCTACTTTCTTCTTTTGTAGGTATTTGATTGCGAAACTAGCTAGGTCTTTATCCATGTTGGAATTTTAATTATCGGGTTGTTTATATAGTTTTTGGGAAGTTTTATATATTTCAGAGTACTAAGTTAGTTTATGAAGAAAATAGTTATGTTTGTTTTAGTCTTGTTATTGTCTGGTTGTGTTAGTATGGAAGATTTTGGTGATAGGAGTTTGATTGGTGATCTTGTTGAGGCTGAAAGTGTTTTGTGGGTAGGTCCTCATTGTGATGATGAGATTTGGGCTAGTGGTTTTTTGGCTTTGAGTTCTCTTGGTTATGGTAAGAAAACTTATGTTGTTTGTTTGAAGGATGAACCAGGTGCTTTTCCTGAAGGGGCTGATAAGGAAGATAGGTTTGAGGACAATGCTGATTATGCAGAGTTTTTAGGTTTGGAAGAATATTATATGTGGCATATGAATGATTATACTGGGACTGAAAGATATGTTGAGTTGGAGAATTTTTTAGATGAATATATTTCTTTAAGGGAGATTGATATGTTTATAACTTTTGAGAATACTCATGGAGCAAGTGGTAATACTGATCATACTAAATTTTCTGAATGGTTTACTGATTATTGTGATCGTAAGGATTTGAAGTTGTATTATGTTTTAAATCTGGATCCTTTGTTGCCTGGTTATTTAGATGGTGAGATTGATCCTGAGCCTTATACTGATGTTATTGATTTGCATTTCGAATTTGTTAACAATGTCAGTTTGTGGGATATGAAGTATGGGGTTATAGAGATTTATTCTACTTCTGTTCCTGGAGCCAAAAATATTTATGAGGATGAAGAGTTGATTGAAAATTTAATTCCTAAGGAGTTTTATAGAATTGTAAATTGAAAACCGG
The DNA here is from genome assembly GCA_964342845.1 of Candidatus Woesearchaeota archaeon. Classification (GTDB taxonomy): domain Archaea; phylum Nanobdellota; class Nanobdellia; order SCGC-AAA011-G17; family CAYFGV01; genus CAYFGV01. Next base: position 135 of record CAYFGV010000022.1, on the reverse strand, counting down.
AAGTTTTATATATGTGTTCTCACATACTTCACATATGCCAAATGTAACCTTATCTATACCTGAGGAAATTCATAAAGTTATGAAAGTCCATAATGAAATAAGATGGAGTGAGATAGCTAGAAGAGCGATAAGTAA
>CAYFGV010000021.1:0-9889 GCA_964342845.1 Candidatus Woesearchaeota archaeon | reverse complement strand
ATGATTATGATTGGGATGGTGATGAGAAAATAGTTAAGAGTTATTCTTATGATGTTTTTTATCAGATTTATGCTGGAACTGGTGAAAGTTATGGTACGAGTAGTTATAGTATTTATTTGACTGGTGTTTGGGCTGGTGAAAAAGATAATGTTAATTATGGTCAAGATTGTATTGCTAGGATTGCTAGTGGTTCTGTTGCTGAAGGTGAAATGGTTCAAAATAATGTTTATGAGGTAAGTGATTGTAATGCTGATACGCAATGTTTGACTTTTAGAGGAAGGACTTATTGTTCAAATATAGATGGGTTGAGTCCTTTGCAACCTAATTTAGATGGTTATGATCCTTTTGGTGCTATATCAACTTTTGATGATGTTAATGAAAATGGTCTTAGTGATTCCTGGGAGAAGACTTATGGTGTTTATGATGACGGTGCTTCTGAAGATAGTGATGGAGATTTGTTTTGTAATGCTTTAGAATATAAATTTGGTAGTAATCCTGCCTTGCCTAGTGACACTCCTTTGAAAAGTTTTGAGTTTGATCAGAGTAAGTTAAGTGTTTTAGATAGTTATTGTGATGAAATTGTTAAAGAATATGAGGATGAAGCTAAGGAGGCTGCTGATGAGAGGAAGAGTGGTGATACTAGTGGTACTATGGATACCGGAGGAGATGATATTTTAGAGAGTTCTCATGTTTTTGGGTCAGGTGATACTGCTTCTGAGTTAGTTGGTGATAATTATGGTGATGAAGATACTTGTTATGTTTTTTGTGATGGTGGTGAATATAGTGACGTTTGTAGTGGTGAGGAGATTGAAGATGATGATTGTGTTTATGCTTGGGAAAGTATTCCTGTAGGTACTAAAGTTTTTGAAGGTGTTGATTGTGAGCCTGGTAATTTTGATGATACTAGTGTTTGTGGTGAAGAGAAAAAAAAGTTGAATTTAGTTAGTCTTGTTTTAGGGAGTGAAACTTATGACTCTTTTGATGATTTGGAAGTTGAAACAGGTGGTTTGTATGCTGTTGAGTTGGAGTTTGATCAAGAGTTAAGTGATTGTGTTGTTGACGGTTATGATGTTGAATTTGAAATTGAAGGTGTTAAATGTAAGACTAATAGTGATAGTTTTGTTAATGTTTTTGGAGAGGGTGAAGAATTAATTGTTGAGGTTGTTCCGGAAGTTAGTGGATATAGTTCTTTTAGTGAGACATATTCTATTAGTAATACTGAAGAAAAGGTTGCGTCTGGAAAATATTTCTTATGTGGTGTTAAGGATGATAGTTCTAATAATTATGGATATTGTTTGTATGATGAAGATGTAGATAAAAGATGTAGTGACTGGAAGATTATTGCTCAAAGTAATTATGGTTTTTTAGTGGATAGTAGTCTTATTACTTCTACTGCTTGTGATAACAAGTGTAATTCAGATTATAGTAGTTTATGTTTGACTTCTGATGGAGATAAGATGAATGATAATATTTTAGAGGAAGTTTAGTTTATTATTTTTTTTGTTATATCGAAACCTTTTTAAATGCTTAAATTAACTTAATTTTAAGATGAAATCGATAACAAGTGGTGGTTGTATTCATTGTTAGGAAAGCTTTTTCTAGTTTAAACTCTATCAAAAATAATATAAAGGAGGTAGATAGATTTATCTTTAATGGTAGGCGTTGTGTAGCCTGGTTAACATGCAAGCCTGTGGAGCTTGAGATCGCGGGTTCAAATCCCGCCGTCTACCCTTTTTAAAAATGGAACTTAAAACACCAAGAGGGATGAGGGATTTAGGTCCTGAAGAGAAGTTATTGAGAGATAAGGTAGTTAAGGAATTAATTAAAGTTTTTGAGCTGTATGGTTATGCTCCTTTGCAGACTCCTTTAGTAGAGAGTTTTGATGTTCTAGGAGCTAAGTTTGCTGCTGGACAGGGTTCTGATGTTATGAAAGAAGTTTTTAAGCTTAAAGATCAAGGTAAAAGAGATTTAGGTTTAAGGTTTGATTTAACTGTGCCTTTTGCAAGATTTGTTGGAATGAATCCTCAGTTGAAAATGCCTTTTAAAAGATATCAGATTGGAGAGGTTTATCGGGATGGTCCTATAAAGTTGGGGAGATTTAGAGAGTTTGTTCAGTGTGATGTTGATGTTGTTGGAACTAAAAATATGTTGGCTGATGTTGAATTAATTAAATTATCTTTAGATTTTTTTTCTAAAATGAAATTTGATGCTTATATAGAAGTTAATAATAGGAAGTTGTTACAAGGTTTGTTGTTGGATTGTGGTGTTAGTAAGAAGAACTTAGATAGGGTTATAATTACTGTTGATAAGTTGAAGAAAATAGGGGTTAGTGGTGTTAAAGAAGAGTTAAAAGCTAAAGGTGTTACTGATGATGTTATTAAAGAAATAGTTAAAGTTTTTAGTGTTAAGAATTTGAAAGATGTTGAAGTTAATAATTCATTAGGTGTTGAAGGTTTGGAAGAACTAAAAGAGTTGTTTAAGTATTTTGGTAAGAAAGAAAATGTTGTTTTAAATTTAAGTTTGGCAAGAGGATTAGGTTATTATACTGGAACTGTTTTTGAAGGGTTTTTATATGATAGTAAAATTAAGAGCTCTATTTGTGGTGGTGGAAGATTTGATGATATGATTGGAATGTATTTGGGCAGAGGAGATTATCCTGCTGTTGGTATAAGTTTTGGTTTGGATGTTATTGTTGAAGCTATGAAACTAGAAGGTTTTGAGAGTAAGAGATCTTTAGCTGATGTTTATGTTATTCCTATTAAGACTGTTAAAGAGAGTTTTAAGATTGTTTCTGAATTGAGGGCTAAAGGTGTTAAAGCTGACATTGATCTGATTGGTCGTGGTATTAGCAAGAATTTGGATTATGCTGATAAGTTAGGCATTAAGTTTGTTGTTTTTGTTGGGGCTGAAGAATTGAAAAAAGGTAAGTTGAAATTAAGAGATATGGTTACAGGGAAAGAAAAGTTTGTTAATTTGTCTACTTTGGTAAAAACTGTTAGAAAGTAGTTTTGGTATGTAGTTTTTTGAATTAATTTTACATGTCTATTTATATACTTGTAAATCAAAAATAGTGTATGTTTAAAAGAAGAAAAAGAAGGAAGACTAGATTTGTTTTTTACCTATTAGTAGTTAAAATAGAAAGATATTTAAATAAGATGGTGTTGTCTTTGGATAGTTAAAAATGAAATTAAATTTGAAAAGTTTAGGTGTAGGTTTGGTTGCTCTTTTACAATCTACTACGACTGGTTGTGATTTGGCTAAGACTGGTGAAGCGTCTCCTTTGTCAAAGAAAGTAGCTGCTGATACGTTGAGCGGAGGGATTTTTTGTCCTGAAGTTCCTGGTTTTTGTGTTGGTGGTTATTATGGTGTTGGGGATGAAATGATTTGGGTAAATTTAAAAGATAATAAAGAGTTCTTTGAGTCTAGCTTTGATCCGAGTGAAGTTTTTTATGGTGTTGAATTTTATGGTGTTAAGGAAGGTAATACTTTTTATCCTAAAAGAGCTGTGTTGCCTGGTGAAAAGTTTAATCCTGTTTATTAGTTAACTTTTTAAATTTTCTAGTTTTTCTTTTTTTATGAAATTTGTTAAAACTAAGGATGGTAGTTTTACTTTGTATTGTTCTTCTGTTGGAGAATGTTGTCATTCTTTATCTGGTGCTTTGGAAGAGGCTTATAAGAAGTATGTTGAGCCTGCTAGGTTGTTTAAAGGAACTTTGGTTTTGGATGTTTGTTTTGGTTTAGGATATAACTCTTATTTTGCTTTGAAAGAAGGGGCTAATGTTATTGGGATTGAGAAGAGTAAAGAAGTTTTAGATATGGTTTCTAAAGTTGATTTGGGTGGTGAGTATGAGATTATTAAAAAGGTTGCTAAAGGTAGTGAAAATTCTAGGTTGAAGTTGTATGTTGGTGATGCTAGGGATGTTGTTAAGAAGTTAGGTTTTGGGTTTGATGCTGTTTTGTTTGATCCTTTTTCTCCTAGGAAATGTCCTGAGATGTGGAGTGTGGAGTTTTTTAAAGATATTTATAAGTTGCTTAAGATTGGAGGTAGATTAACTACTTATTCTTGTGCTTCTATTGTTAGAAAGAATTTAGTTAAGGTCGGCTTTAGTGTAATTGATGGACCTGTAGTTGGACGTAAGAGTCCTGGGACTGTTGCTGTGAAAATTTAATGTGGTGGATTACGGTTTAGTTCTCTGTTTATGTCTTCTGCTATGTATCTGGCTGTTTCTGGATCTATGATTTCTCTTAGAATGATTTTTTCTTTATCTATTATTATACTGTATACTAAAGGGAAATGGTCTTCGCATGCAGATGTTGCATATAAGTGGGGTAAAAATGTTACATATTTAAGATGATTGTTTTTTGGCCAGATTATTGTATTTTCCTCATCTTCAAAAAAGTCTGTTATGCTTTTAGCAGGTTCTTTTCCGTTAAGTGTTATTTCTTCGAAATAAATGTTTTCGTTATCTAATTCAGCCATGTTTTTGGGGATTTTATGTGCTTAATAAATCTATGTTTTTAGTGTAGTTTTGTATTCAATGTTTAATTCTTCTAGAAGTTTTATTAATTTTTTTCTAGGTTCTGATTTGATTTTTTTGTCTAAGTAAGCGAATTCAATTTTATCTTGGTTTTTTTCTAATGCTTGTTTTAGAGTGTTTTTAGTTAGGTATGGTAAGTTGTATTTTGAGCAAATATGTCCTATATTGTAATTTGTGTTTTCTAAGGCTTTGATTGCTAGTTGATTGTAATGGGTTCCTCCAAAGATTATAATTGTTTTTTCTTTTTTTAATTCTTTTTTAATTGTGTTTTGTATTGTTGTTGCTATTATTTTTCCTGCTTGTTTGTTGTTCCATTGTTTTTCTGATGATCCTATTTCTATGAAAAGACAGGGTTTATTACAATTAGGTCCATGGTGGTCTGCTTCTATTGCTATCTCGAAATTTAGAGTGTTTTGTTTTTTTAGTTCTTGATATAATGGTCTTAACAATCTAGATGCTGCTATGTTTAGGGTTTTTTCTTTTCCTCCTAGTTCTGCTTTGTTGAAGTTTCCAGGATAATGGATACAGAAGCAGGGTTTTTCTGTTATGCTTTTGTGTGTGCAAGCGAAGATTATTATATCTTTAGTTGTTTTAGTGTCTGCGTAGATTAGTTCTTTGTTTGTTTCTTTGTAGGTTTTTAAGAATTGTTTTATGTTTTGAGACGCTGGGTTAGATTTTGAGATTATGATTTCGTATTCCATTATAGTAAGTTATTTAAGTTGGTTTATATAGTTTCTTGTATGGAATATTGGTTAAGTTTTTTGGGTTTAGTTTTTGGAGTTTTATTAGGTTTTTTAACTAAAGAAGAATATAAACCTGGTAAAAAGTATTTTGAAATTATTAGAAGAGTTGTTTTATTTTTAATGGTTGTTAGTTTGTTGTATTATTCTAGAAGTTTTTTTTCTGCTGTGTTTTTTGGTTTAGGATTTATAGTTGCTTTATACTTTAGGAAGAGTTATTTTTATTTAGGTCTTGGGTTGGTTGCTTTGGCTAATTTTTGGATGATGTCTTTGATATTTGTTTTTGGTTTGGTGTATGGGACTTTGAGTTCTAAGAAATATTGGAAGGACTATCGTAAGGTTGTTTTTCCTTTGTTTTTACAATTAGTTTGGTTTTTGATTCCTTTAGTGTTTTTAGGGTTTGAGTTTGAGTATTTAAGTGGTTTTGCTGCTGGAGCTTTGTTTTTTATATTTTTAGCTAAATGGGAAAATATTAAAAAGAGTTAAATGTTATTTTTTATATGTTATATTTCATAGGAATTGGATTTGATGAGAAAGATGTTTCAGTTAGAGGGTTAAAGGTTATTCGAGAGAGTGACTATGTTTATTTAGATAGTTATACTTCTGTTGGTTGTGATGTTAAGAAATTAGAGAAGTTTTATGGAAAGAAGATTATTTTAGCTGATAGGAATTTAGTTGAAGGGACTGATGAGATTGTTTCTAAGGCTAGAAGTTCTAAAGTTTGTTTTTTGGTTTTTGGAGATATTTTTTCTGCTACTACTCATGTTGATTTGTTAATGAGGGCTAAAAAGGTTGAATTTATCCATGGTCCTTCTATTTTAACTGCTGTTGGTGTTACTGGTTTGAGTTTGTATAAATTTGGAGCTGTTGTTTCTATTCCTTTTGATTTGAAAGTTAAGAGTCCTGTTGATGTTTTTAAGAAAAATTTTAAGAATGGTTTACATACTTTGTTTTTGTTAGATTTAGATCCTTCTGGTGGGAAGTTTTTGAGTATTTCAGAGGCTTGCAAATATTTAGTTAGTAATAAAGTTTCTAAAGATAGTTTAGCTGTTGGTTGTGTTCGTTTAGGTTTTAAAGATTTTGAAATTAAAGTTGGAAAGTTGAAAGAGTTGGTTAAGTTTAAGAGTTCTAAGTTTCCACAGTGTTTGATTGTTCCTGGTAAGATGCATTTTATGGAAGAAGATGTTTTGAGAGAATTTTGGAAGAAAAATAAATAAAAGTTCTTTTTTTGTAGATAAGTTTATAAATGGGTTAATCTATAAATTGATAAAATCTTTAAAAAAGAGGGAAAAAAGAGGTGATTAAAAAAAATGGCTGCTGCAAGAAAAAAAGCTGCTTCTGGAAGGAGAGTTACTGTTAGAAAAACTGTTGCAAGAGCAACTGCTAAGAGGACTGCTTCTAGAGCTACAGCAAAAAGAACTGCTACAAGGGCTAGAGCAACTGCTAAAAGAACTACTTCTAGAGCTAGAAGAGGTGGTTGTGGTGGATGTGAACCTAAAGCAAGAAGAAAGTAAAGTTTTTTAAATTTTTAATTCTTTTTTATTTTTATGAAAGTTATTGTGAAACCTGGTTCAAAAAAATCTGAGATTAAGTTTGAAGATGGAGTTTATTATGTTAGTGTTAAGTCTAGGGCTGAAGACGGTAAAGCTAATTTAGAGTTGATTAAATTATTTAAGAAAAAGCTTAAGAAAGATGTTAGGATGGTGTCTGGGTTTAAGTCTAGGAAGAAGGTTTTGGAGATTCTTTAAATTCAAAAACAGGTGTTAAAGATTCATGTATTATTTCTCCTGTTGTAGCATCTAATTTTAGGTTGAAAACATTGAAGGTAGTTGTTATTATTGTTATATTATATATTGTTTTAGAGTCTAATGTTTGTAGGATTATTATTTTTTTTGTTGCTTTTTCTTGTAATTTTTTTGCTATTGTTTTTTCTATTTCTTCAAAAGAAATTTTTATGTTTTCTAAATCTAAAGGTTTTATTTTAGCTTCTGGTTTTTTGAAGATTTCTAAGTCTGTAGAAGATTTTTCTTCTGAGAAAGTTGATATTTTGTTTGTGCTGGGATTGTAGTAGTGGAATTGAATTTCATCTGAGATAAAAATACTAGATAAATAAGATTCTGGTTGTTTTTGTTTAAATTCTTTAAAATCTTCTGAGTTTTCAATCTTTTCTAGAAGTTCTTTAATTTTAGTTAACATTTATCTTTAATCTCTTTTAGAAGTTCTTTTATGAATTTTTCTGGTTTTACACTAAATCTTACTTTGTTATCTCTTGATCTTATTGCTAGAGTTTTGTTTTTTTGTTCTTTTTCACCCATGGTGATTACATACGGAACCCTTTCTTTAATTGCGTCTCTTACTTTTCTACCTATGGATTCTGATCTTGTATCTAGTTCTGTTCTTATTTCGCTTTTTCTTAGTTGTTTTTCTATTTCTTTTGCAAACTTTAAATTTTTATCTGTAACTGTTACGATTTTTACTTGGATTGGAGATAACCATAAAGGGAATTTACCTGCATAATGTTCGATAAGTATGGCTATTGTTCTTTCTAGGCAACCTACAGAGGATCTGTGGATAATCATTGGTCTTGTTCTGTTTCCTTTTTTGTCAGTGTATTCTAAGTCAAACCTTTCTGGAAGTGCAAAGTCTATTTGTAGAGTAATAATTGTATCTTCTTTTCCATAAACGTTTTTCATTTGTACATCTAATTTTGGGCCGTAGAATGCTGCTTCATCTTCAGCTTCCTCATATTTTAGTTTTAAATTGTTTAATATTTTTTTTAGGGTTGCTTGAGATTCTTTCCAGGCTTTTGGATTATCTATATATTTTCCTTTCTTTTTTGGGTCGCCTTTGGAGAATCTATACCAGAAATCTTTTAATCCTAATGTTTTTAGAATGTATTGGACTAGTTTTAAGACTTCTTTGAATTCTTTTTCTAGTTGTTCTGGTGCACAGATTATGTGTGCATCTGCTAGAGTGAACTGCCAAATTCTTATTAGACCGTGGAGTTCCCCTGTTTGTTCTTTTCTGAATAGTTCTGCTATTTCTGCGTATCTTACTGGTAGTTCTTTGTAGCTCCATAGTTTTCTTTTATATAACATAAATTGGTGTGGACAAGTCATTGGTCTTAATGCTAATTCCATTTTTCCTTCTTTTATTATGAACATGCTTTCTTTGTAATGGTCGTAATGTCCTGAGATTTTGTATAAATCTGATTTTGCTATTATTGGGGTTATTGTATGAAGATATCCTCTTTTTGTTTCTTCGTCTTCTATGAATCTTCTAATGATTGTCTTTAGGGTGGCTCCTTTTGGTGTGAGTAAAGGTAATCCTTTTCCAACTGTTTCGCTGAACATGAATAGATCTAGTTCTTTTCCTAATTTGTTATGGTCTCTTTTTTCTGCTTCTACTAACATATGTAAATATTCTTTTAATTCTTCTTTTTTTGGAAATATAGTTCCATAAATCCTAGTGAGCATTTTATTTTTTTCATTTCCTCTCCAATATGCTCCTGCTATTTTCTGAAGTTTGAAATTTTTAAGTTCTTTAGTGGATTTTACATGAGGGCCTTTACATAGGTCTATGAAATCTCCTTGTTGATAGAATGTTGGTTTTGTTTCTAACTCTTCTAAGAGTTCTAATTTGTATTTTTCATTTTTTAGGAGTTTTTTTGCTTCTGCTTTGGTTTTTGTTATTTTTTTTATTTTTAGGTCTTCTTCAGCTATTTGGTGCATTTTACTTTCTATTTTTTTTAAATCTTCCTCTGTGATTTTTAGATTATCAAAATCATAATAGAATCCATTTTCTATTGCAGGGCCTATGCCAAGTTTAACTTTAGGGTAAAGTTCTTTAATTGCATGGGCTAATAAGTGTGATGCTGAATGTCTTAGTGTTTCTAGGTTCATTTTAGAGTAATTAGTTACACATATTTATAAATGTTTGGGGTCTGTTGGGTTGAATTTATTTTTTCCGTTAACTTTTTAAACCATAGAACTTTTAAAATAATCTATGAATAAAAAAGAAGTGATTCCTATAGTTTTAATTTTATTATTAATAATAGCTGTTTTTTCTTACGCTTATTATACAGAAGATACAATAAGACAAGCTCCCACTATATTACCAGATAATGTGGTAGTATATTCTTACGGCCCTACTGGTGTAGTTAGTAAACAACAAGGTTCAGAAGTTAGTTATTATCATAAAGATCATTTAGGTAGTAATAGTTTAGTTAGTGATTCTGAGGGTGAAATAGAATATTCTTCTGATTACTATCCTTTTGGAGAAAGTTATAATTCAGAGGGAGAAGAAAGATATACTTATACTGGTAAAGAGTTAGATTCTTCTGGTTTATATTATTATGGAGCTAGGTATTATGATGCTTCATTAGGTAGGTTTATATCTGTAGATCCTGTACCTGATTTATTATTTTCTTCTTATGTTTATGTTAGAGATAATCCTATGAAGTATATAGATCCTAGTGGTATGGAGTGGGAACCTGTTGATCCTGGTTATTCTGAAGGTTATTTTCCTGGTTTAAGTGACCCATCTCAAAATTATGCTTCACCTATTAGTTTGTTTTTTCAAGGTCATCCTTCTAAGGCAGCTAGGCAATGG
>CAYFGV010000020.1:8682-10578 GCA_964342845.1 Candidatus Woesearchaeota archaeon | reverse complement strand
AATGTGAATCAACAGATGATACAGCATGTCCAGGAGAATGTACAGACTGCCTTTGTACAACAATTCCTCCAGAAGATGGTGAAACAACTCAAGAACTCTGCTCAGGCAATATAGATGAAGACAACGATGGATTCATAGATTGTTTTGATCCTGATTGTTACGACCACTTCCTTTGTGAAGATGAACCAACCACTGACTTATCTTGCTTAGTTGATGCAGACTGCCCTTCCGGATACTCTTGTGATAGTGGATTCTGTGTAAGTGTATCCTTACCATCTTACTGTATAGAAGACGAAGACTGCCCAACAGGATACGCCTGTGAAAACGGAGATTGTGAAAAACAAGAAGAAGAATCAAAAATATGGTTTTGGATTTTCATAATAGCAATCATCTTGCTTGTAGGGGTAGGAATATTCTTATTATACAAAAAAGGACTCTTAAAATTACCTTCCAAGAAAAAGAAAGGAACTTCATTTGACGAATTCCTTAAACAACAGCAAATGATGGCTCCAAAAGCACAACAACCAGTTCAACAACAAAAACCAAGAGAACCAGAATACTCAGAAAGAGAAAGAGCATTAGACGAATCAATAAAAAAAGCAAAAGAAATCCTAGGAAGGAAATGAAAAAAGCAATATTAATTATATTCTTATTGATCTTACCAGTAGCATATGCACAAATAGATTTAACAACTTACAAACCTTCTTATTCTCCAGGAGAAACAGCACAAGCAGAAATTATCTACAGCATAGATTTATACCAACAACCATCTGCAAATAACTATGGCCTCTACCTAGATAACACAAAAATTTCAACATCTTTATCTTTAATCAAACTATCCTCAGATAATCATTTCATATATTTCCAGCTCCCAACAGACATAGAATCAGGCAATTATTTAATAAAACTAGAAGACATAACCTATTTAGAAGATGATGTTTTAAAACAAGAAGACTTCTCCTTTCCTTTAGAAATAAACAACAAAAACCCAGCATTGTCAATAAACCCAGCAGCAATACAAGTTTCAGAAATAACAGCATACAGTGCATTTACTTTTGAACTATCAAATCAACATACAACTGATTTAAATATCAACATAACACCAACAGAGTTTTTATTACCTTCAACAGAACAAATAACATTAGCACCAAACACAAAACAAACATTTACAATCTCTATTTCTTCTTCAACAAACATAGAAAAAGACACAGTAACTTTAACATATGAAAATTCATCTTACGAAATTCCTTTTTGGTTACCAGAAGTAGATGAAATCATAAACCAAACAGAACAAAATACTACAAACACAACAGAAATTTCTATTTCTTTTTTAGATTATTTAAAAAACCCAGTTTCAGAAATAACAAAAACACTAGATTATAATGAGTTCATAGATCCAATCCTTTACATAAAAAATAATCAAAACACAACAATAGTAAATTTAACTATAACAATATCACCAGAACTAGAAGATATTTTATCTTATGATTTAACAACTTTTTCTCTAGAACCTTTAGGAGAAATTAGCAAAAACCTAGTAATAAACTACTTTCCAGAAGAACAGCCAGAAAATTTTGAAGCAAAAATATATTCAGGAAACATCTCAATTTTACAAGAAAATATTACTCTTTTAACTCTACCTGTGGAAATAGCAATATTAGAAGAACAAGAAATAGAAGAACCGCCAGAAACACCAGTAATTCAAGATAACATATCAGATACAGAAACAAACTACACTTATGTTGAAGAAGAACAAACAAATTACACTTGGCTTATATGGTTGGCCTTCATTTTCATAGTTTTCCTAATCACATCAATAATACTAATCTACTATTTCAAAAAGAAAAAACCAGAAGAATTCGCAGATTTCATCAAAGGTTTAAAAGGAAAATAAAT
>CAYFGV010000020.1:0-8582 GCA_964342845.1 Candidatus Woesearchaeota archaeon | reverse complement strand
CCCAGCCTTCTTCAATTCCAAACCTAATTTTTTATTCTGTAAAACCAAATTATTAATTTGCATATTAAACTTATGTAAATTTAATAAAACATCATTCAAAAATCCCTGCATTTCAGCACAATCCATCTTAACCTCTTCAGGCTCAATAACTTCAATAGAAGTAGGCATAAAATTTATACTAAATCCAATCAACTCCCTCCATTCCTTAAAATCAATCTCAGCATCTATAAAAGTAGTCCACATCTTATTCTTTTCTTTAACTTTAGCAATATCCATATCTTTTACATTAAACTTTTTCTTTAAACCATCTCCTAATTTAGCTATAACTTTCTCAACATGCTCCTTAGGATAACCTGCTACTTCAATCATAGTCCTTATCTTTATTTTTTCAACCATTTTATTTTCACTACCAATAAAAATATCAGCAACACAATAAACATATACTTGCCAACATCTGTACTTTTTTCACCAACTGACTCAAATATAGTCAAGCTAGTCAAAGGAATCTCCTCCTCATTTATATTACTTTCTAAACCATAACTTTCTTCATAATAACTAACACTTTCCCCACATTCAACCGCTTCACACTCCTCAGAAACCTCAGTACAACTATCATCATCAATTCCTTCTATATCAATTATCTCTTCATCCATTTCACCCAAACCTTCAACAACAACTGTATAAAAACCATCTTCTAACAAACCATCACAATTATCAGGCATATTAACAGGAATAACCAAAGAATAATTAATAAATTTAGAATAAACACTTATCTTAGAAGTCTTGCTTATCTGTTCATCACCATCAAGAATATAGGCCTCAACATTATACTTATCTGTATCTCCTTTAAAAATTTCCACTTTAATCCTAACATACTCCCCAAACTTAGTTTTTTCATCACTTCCAACATAAACCTCTTTAATATCTAAAACAGTCTCAAGGCTTTCTTCATCATAAACATTCTCTCCACCCTTACTAGCCATGCTCTGAATCCAACCATCAGAAGACTTACTCCAAGAAACAGCTTCAGAACTAAAACCATAACTAACCTCATCAACCACATCTCCCCCGTCCATTAAAGTAATCATCTCTAACTCATCATTATTCAAAAAACCATAAAAGCCATTCATATAAATAATTATATACTCGCCACCATCAACAAAAACATCTTCAACGTTCATATCACTAATATAAATCCTGTGCCCTGATGAATCCTTTAAAACCAATCCAGTGACATCTATGCTCTCATTTCCAGAATTATATAATTCTATCCACTCTCCACCAGGCATTTCAGCATCATCATCTCCACTAGGATTAGCCATAAACTCTGTTATCTCCAAAACACTATAATCATACTCAACCTCTTCCTCAAAAACATTCTCTTCCCCTTTAGTTGCCCAATCCTCAAACCATCCTAAGTAATAATAACTCCAAGACAAGTCTTTAGTACTAGTTGAATAACTAACAGAATCTATAACATTTTCACCATCTTTCAAATAAATTTCCTCAAAATCACCATCATTTAAAAAAGTAATATCAAAATTAACAACCAGATAGTCACCTGTTTCAATAATAGTATTTCCGCTCTCAACATTCGTATTACTAATAACTACCTGATGTTTTTCCAAATCTTCTAAAACTAAACCATTTAAATCCAAAACCTCTTCACCATCATAATATAATTCAACCCACTCACTCTCATTTCCCAAAGGATTAGCTAAAAACTCATTTATTCTTAATCCAGTATAATCATAAACAACATTCTCTTCTTCATTATCCTTTCCAGGTGTTGGAATACATTCTCTTAATATCATATCATCCAACCTACACAAACTCATACCGTTTCCATCTGCACCCATATCGTCATCATAACTAACAGCTTCAACAATTACACCTTCAGAATTCTTTAAAATAATTAAATCTCCTTCATTATTCAAATTATTTCCAATTGTAGCACCAGTAGTATAAACAGTAACATCAATCCCACTTAAATCAAAACCTTCCTCAACAATTAAAGCCATACTAGTTCCCTTATCCTGCAATAAATCTAACTCATCACTATCTGTCAAGTCTTCCAAAGTATAGTTAGTCAGATCAACTACATCAATAAGCTCAACATATTCTTGATTATTATCACTTCCTTCAAAGTCATACATAATCTCTGAAATCTCTAAACCATTAACAAATAAACTAAACAAAATCAAAAAAACAAACAAATTTATCACCTTCAACATAAGACTTATAAGACTCTAACTTATTTAAACATTTCCAAAAACCTTAAAAACCCAAAAAAATAAAATAAGTAAATGGACATAGCAACCACACAAACATTCTTTGTAATAGCATTCACTTCTCTATTCACAATCATAAATCCTTTCAGCACAGCATCTGTCTTCTTAACAATCACAAAAGGAGATTCAAAAAAAGAAAAAACTGCAATGGCAAAAACAGCTTGCCTAGCAGCAGCATTAATCTTAGTAGTTTTCGCCTTTGGAGGTACTTTAATCTTAGACTTCTTCAATATTAGCTTAGACGCATTTAAAATTGCTGCAGGACTTTTAGTAGCAGGCGTTGGCATTAAAATGATACATTCGAAAAGAGAACACTTTCACTCTCCAAAACACAAAAAACAAGCAATGGAAAAAGAAGATATTTCTATCGTTCCATTAGCAATCCCCATGATGTCAGGCCCAGGAGCAATGACTGCTGCAATAGTTCTAGCAGGAGAATCAACATCAAACTTAGATACAATAAGCCTAATTGCAGCTATTATAGCAGTTTGTTTACTAACATACATTATCTTAGCAAACTCAAATATAATTTCTAAATACCTAAAAGAAACAGGACAACAAGTAATAAACAAAGTAATGGGTTTAATAGTCTTAGTAATTGGAGTCCAATTCATAATAAATGGAATAACAAATATTTTATCAGGCATACTTTAATACTTAAAAAACAAACTTTATCATTTCTTAACTAATTCTTCAAAACCAATACCTTTTTCCCTCGCCAACTCTAAATCAAGATAATAAGTACCTTTCTTACTCACTCCTAAATCTTCTAATTTCAAAAACAACCATTTAACACCATTAAACCTAGCACCAATCCAAGCTTCAGCTCCAAACTTAGAAGAAAACTCTTTTAACTCATTAATTTGTTCCTCTCTCAAATATCTTCTAATTTCAGCCTTTCCAGCTTTACATTCAATAGCTAGCACCCTAGAACCATTACTAGCTAACAAATCAGGCGCAGGCAAGGTTGTAGAGCCGCTACCAGCTGTTCGCAAACCAACCCAAGAATTCTCCCAAAATAAATGAAACAATTCTCTTTCTAACCTTGTCCCCTTTTTTTTCGAACTCATATTAAAAAATAAAACATTCCCCTTTTTAATCTTTTTCCTCTAAAAACTTATAATTCAACTTCAAACTCTTAACCAAAAAATCAACAATCAACAAATAGTCCTCATCATTAGCCTTTCTAACAGCCCTCAAATAATTATCTCTATGCTTAAAATATACATTTATCTCAGGATATCCAAATTTTTTCAAAATAAAATTCATTATCAACCTAGAAACTCTTCCATTCCCATCCACAAACGGATGAATGCTAACAAACTTCATTGAAACCAAAGCAGCCAGTTCAAAAGCATGTAAAACTTTCTTATTTTCTTTATACCATTTAAACATCTCCTCTATTAACTTAGGAACTTCCTTAAAATTAGGAAATTTAACATCTTCTCCTCCAATAAAAACCTGTATTTCTCTATACTTTCCAGCATTATCATCATCTATACCTTTTAAAATAAAAGAATGTAACCTCAACACAAACCTCTCATTAAAATCTCCTTCATAACTCTCCATAAATTCTATCGCCTTCTTATGATTCTTAACCTCGTAAACCTCTCTTAAACTAGACTCCTTAGGAATCAAACCCTCATTCAAAATCCTTGCAGTATCCATTAAACTCAAAGAATTCCCTTCTATTGCATTACTATTATAAGTTAATTCTGTAAAATACCACTCATTAAACTTATCTCTACCTGACTTCCCTCCTTTCTTTAAATAATTTTTAAACTTCTCCTTAATATCTTCTATTAAAAAATAAATACTTTTAGCTAAATACTTACAACCCTCTGCTTTAAAATCTTCTATAGCCTTTACAACCTCTTCCTTGCTCATTTTTCCTTTACCAACAAACTTACTCTCTTTCTCCCATTTATCTTTAACTCTTATATTTCTAACTATATAATTATAAATTTTCCCATTTCTTCTCCTTATTTCGTGATATACCATAATAAATTTATGTGGGCACATATTTAAATACCTTTCGTTTTGTGCCCATACAACTAAAAAATAAACTTTAAAAAAATAAAAAAAGAAATTATTTACAGATCTCTAGACTGAACAGTTTTTCTTCCATTAGCTTCTGCTCTTTCACAAGCTCTTTTAACCATTTCTTCAACTTCAGCATTTAAACCATCTGCAAAATCACTAGCAACATTCATTCCTTTTGCCGCGTCTTTTATTTTTGCTTTAACAACTAACATTTTTTAAGTACCTCCATATTATTGATTTAAGGCTCGTAAACCTTAGAATTCAACACAATTTACTAATATATAAATCTTTGGTTATCCAAAACACCATCCTAAAGTAAAAACTAAACACCAGAAAACAATTTACTAACTCTTTTCTTACAAAAAATTTAATATTTGAATTTTCTTTCATAATTTTTATGATTAAACCATTCAAGAATTGCAGATATTAATTCTACTTCATTTTTAGGTGTTACTGTATAAAGTAATCTCCACCCTTTAGGCAAATCATATTTCCATAGGTTGTTTATGTCATATTTTTTTACATATTCAGTAGGGAACAACCTCTTTGGAATTTGAATACCATAAAAAGCATTTTCCTTTAAGTCTTGTATCGCTCTTACTATACCTTTTCAAATAGGATCGTTTTCAGCAAGTTTATTAAAATTTTTCTCAAGTTCATCTGAAATAAAAACAACCTTAGACGGTTTAATCATATTTTAACCTCTTGCCTTCTTGATAATCTCCTTGCTAAGACAGGATTCCAGATGTAAGCTATTTTTCCTTCTCTATCAAAAGCTATTTTATTTATACTTTCTAAATAATCTAATATTACTAAAAAAGTTTGCCACATCACTTTCTTTGGTAAGTTTTTCCACAAACTAGTTCTATTAAATTCTCCGCTATTTTTTTCTATAGTTCTCTCTACCATAAGAACAGTATCAAGTGTTGGAGACCTTGTAAAAGGATTTTCCATATGTTTTATTTGTTGCATAATTATCAATATATCAATTGATATATAAAACTTTCTATTTCAACTTCTCAAACACCAGAAAACAATTTACTTCTTAAAACTCTTCAAAACAGGAAACAAAATAACATCTCTAATACTTGGAGAATCTGTTAACAACATAACTAACCTATCAATCCCAATAGCTGTACCTCCTGTTGGAGGCATACCGTGTTTCATTGCAAGTAAAAAGTCTTCATCCATCGGATGTGCTTCTCCATCTCCTTTTTTCCCACGCTTAAGCTCTTCTCTAAATCTTTTTTCAATAACTTCAGGATCTGTCAATTCTGTATAATTATTTCCATATTCTACTCCGTTTATAAACATCTCAAATCTTTCTGTATAACCAGGTTTATCTCTACATTCTTTTGAAAGAGCACTTACTTCAATAGGATAATCATAAATAATTGTAGGTCGAATTAACTTTGCTTGAATAATATCTTCAAAAATAGCATTAATTATCTCTCCCCTGCTTGTTCCCTTTGATAAATCAACTTTCTTCCCAACAGCAAAGGCTTTTAATTTCTTAATATCCATCTTTTCAACATTAATCTTAATATACTTTTTAATAGACTCAACCATTGACAATTTTTCCCACTTACCTAAGTCATATTTTTTTCCTTGAAAAACCACTTTTGTTGTACCTAAAGTCTTTTTCGTAGAATACGCAATAACATCTTCAATCAACTTCATTCCATCTCTGTAATCAGAATAAGCTGTCATCATTTCAACTTGCAAAAATTCTGGATTATGTGTTGTATCAATACCTTCATTTCTAAAATCAGTTGAAAACTCAAATACTCTATCAAATCCGCCAACAATCAATCTTTTTAAATACATTTCATCAGAAATTCTCAAATACATCTTCATATCAAGCTCTTTATGATGTGTTACAAATGGTCGCGCAAAACCACCCCCATAAATCGGTTGTAAGATAGGAGTCTCTACTTCAATATAATCCCTTTTTAATAAGAATTCCCTAATAGCGTTAATTAGCTTACTTCTAACTATAAAAGCTTCTTTAACTTTCGGATTAACAATAAGATCAACATATCTTTTTCTATACCTTAATTCAATATCTTTTAAACCATGCCACTTTTCAGGCAAAGGCATCATTGCTTTAGACAACAGATTAAACTTCTTAACATTAATTGTAACCTCTCCCTTCTTAGTTTTAAACACATTACCTTCTACACCAACAATATCTCCAATATCAATTAACTTAGAAAAGATTTCATAGCTCTTTTTACCTACCCCATCTTCCCTTAAATATATTTGTAATTTACCACTAGAATCTTGAATATGTCCAAAACTAGCCTTACCCATCCCTCTTACAGTCATAAGCCGCCCAGCTAAACAATATTTATTATTTTTGCTTTGACCTGTTTTTAGTTTGCTATTTTCACTTAAAACCTGATCAGCGTAATGCTTTCTATTAAAATTATAAGGATAAGGATTAACTCCCATTTCTCTTAATCTTTTTAAATTCTCTTTTCTTTGTTTAACTAAGACATTGTCTTTTTTCATTTTAATAATATAACAGAATCTCTTAGTTTTATAAAGATTTTCTTTTTCTAAAAAAAAGATTCTACACAGGCATCAAAAGAAATTTATGTTCCTTGTAATAGTGAAGAAAATTATAATCATAGATTACTTCACCAAATTTTTCTTTCATTTCCTCTAAAAGATTTCTCAAATCAGAAACATCCCTCACTTGTACCTCAATATCCAAATCATCACCTCCTAAAATTTCATTTCTGTAAACAATATTTGGATGTAAAAAAACATAACTTTTTAATTTTTCCAAGTCCCCTTTTTTTAAATTATGCAACCTAAATTGGATCTTGTAGTATTGATACCCTAATTTATCTAGATCTAAAACCGCCTTATAACCCAAAATAACTTTTTCTTTTTCCATCTTTTTAATCCTTGAAATAACAGTCTTAGGATTAAGTTTTGTTTTCCTAGAAAGTTCAATAATAGAGATATCTGAATTCGGAGCCAAAAACTCCAAAATTTTCAAATCTGCTTTATCAACAATAGTTTCATCTGGTTCAGAAATAAACCGAATTCCATAATCATTTTTCTTTAAATCTAAAAGATAAGCTCGAGAATAGTAATAACTGGAATTCATAACTACAAGAGAACGTCTATTGATATAATTAAGATATTTATTAAAGAGTTTATTCCAAAAAGAAGTCAATTCTTTAATATCCTTCACTAATAATAACATAGCTAAATCATATTCTCCATCTACTGAAACAATCCAGGTTATTATTCTTTGGTCTTTTAGATAGTTAAGTATCTCATTTTCTTTCTTCTTAGTAACTCCTTGCAAATCAAGGTATAAACGAAAACTAATATAACCTAATTTTCCTACATCTAAGATTGTATGGAAATTTTTTATTACTCCTTGTTTCTTTAGGTTTTCAATCCTGTACATAACTGAATTTTTTGTAAGTCCTACCTTTTTACCAATTTTACTTAATGTTCTCCGACTATTCAAATCTAATTCATAAATTAATTTTTTGTCTTTTTTATCTAATTTATACAGCATATTAATATATTAATCCTTTTAGTTTATAAATATTACCTTTTTATCCTAAAATATAATAAAAAGTTATAAATAATAATCATTATTAACTATATTAACTACCTAAAGGTAATTAGAAAGAAAATGGAACAGAGAGAATTATTTAAAAGATTGCTTGAAACATATCAGCAATATAAAGGAGAAAGAAGAAAGCAATCAATACAGGTAAAAACGATAGTAAATATCTTAGATGAAATACTTAAATACGAGGAATCTATAAAACAAACTATAGGAGTTTTAGATGATCTTGAGGGAAATTCCCTGTTTAAAAGATTTAATCCGGTTGGTGCAGGGGTGTCAATAGGTTGTTTAAGAATAAAAATTGAAAATTTAAAGGATGAAAGAAATAAATTAACTAGCGAAATGACCCCTTACAATTCAATTGAAGATTTTCTTAGATACCAAGAAAGAAAAATTACCGGAAAATCAGAAGAGACATATACCTCTTCTATTTTAGAAGGCAAATTTAAACACGTTTCTCCTGCTTGTAGGAAAGGAAATTTACATTATCTAAATAAAAAATATTTCAGTAAAACTAAAGAATAACTAAACCTTAAACAACAACAAACTATACTCGCTATCTCCTATTAAAATCTTCCCTTTCTTAACCAACTTAAAACCTTTAGCCAAACCCAAAACAAAATCTTCTTTTCTACACATAACACAAA
>CAYFGV010000019.1:0-11251 GCA_964342845.1 Candidatus Woesearchaeota archaeon | reverse complement strand
TCTAGAGTTTCTTCTGTTGAACAGATGGAATCTCCACATACTTCTGTGATTGAGTCTGGAGCAACGATTCCTTTTGTTGGTGTAAAGGCTGTAAAGATTACGTAAGCTGTTTGGAAAATGCTTTGTTCCCATGAGCCATCATCGTTTGCTGCTTGTTCTAGCCATGATTTTGCTGATTGAGTTTCTGTTGAAGGTGCTGATTGGAGTAAATCATATACTGTGGCTGTTGTATAAACATTATCCCAAAAACCTAGTTCATGTTGGTTTTCTTTTAGCCATACAGAGTATGCTGTTTTAGATTCTTCTGAAACAAGATAAGCATATGCATATTCTAATGGATCGTTTTTATCAAATCCTACTTCAATGTAAGAAGATGTGTATGCGTCATCTGTCATGTAGTGATTTAATGCCCATGCTACTAATCCAGATATTTCTATGCTCCCATAATTATAATTTTTTATATAAACAGGTGAGTCTTTTTGTAAGAGATAATAATCTGAACCTGTTACATAGGATAGTGTTCTTGAGGTGGCAGAATAAAGTAGGCATTGTACTTCAATTTCTTCGTAGTTGTCTAGAGTTAAACAAGTTGAAAGTTGTATATAATCGTTTGGTGCGCCGTCATTACAAGTGTGGGTTGTTCCATCTATGGTAACTGTTACTGTTTCTGTGTCTGTTTTAAGATCACATGAACCTGTTTGTTCTGGATTTGTTGAAGATGCTATTGTTAAACGGAAGTTTTCTGGAGAAATTCCTTGAGTTGCTTGTTGTTTAATATAATTTATTTCGTCTGTGACGTCATAGTTGAAATAGTAGAAGGCTAATGTTGCGTATATTGTATCTTCTAATGAACCCCAATGGTCTACTTGCTCTCTTAATTCTAGTTCTTCTAAGATATCAGTTACAGGATAGTTGTTTTGTCCTAAGGCTAGAGCTGAGATTGCTAGGTCTGTAGTGGATCTATAAGTTAGCTCTGTTTTGTTTAATTCGTCGTTAAGCCATTCTAAAGAACCAGTTATGCTAAAATCAGAGGCTGCATAGGCTTGGGGAATTAAAATTATTAATAATAAGATTAGTATTAATTTTTTCATTTAGGTACCTCTTTATATTTTAATTATAGTAATTTATTTAAAAACCTTTCTTTTTTTAATTTTATGGAGTTTTTTGCTAGAGGAAGGAGATCTGAAGTTTTTAAGGACTTTTATAAGGGTAAGTTAGTTGCTGTTAAGAAGGGTGCTAAGAAGGTTGTTGATAATGAGTATAAGTTTTTGAAGATTTTGAATAAGTATGGAGTTGGGCCTAAAGTATATTTTGTTAAAAAAGATTATGTTGTTTATGAGTTTGTTGAAGGTGTGGCTTTTAAAGATTTTATTAAGGGAAAGGATATTTCTGAGGTTAAACCTATTGTTTTGGAGATTTTGAGGCAGTGTAGAGTGCTGGATAAGATTGGAATTAATAAATTAGAATTTACTAGGCCTTTGAAACATGTTTTTGTTGGTGATAATGTTATAATGATTGATTTTGAGAGGTGTTATTATACTGACAAGCCTAAAAATGTTAGTCAGTTTTGTGCTTTTTTGGAATTGAGGTTTAAGGTTGATTTGCGTGAAGAAGTTAAAAAGTATAAGAAAAGTTATTTAGAGAGGGATTTTAAAAGGATTTTGAGGAAGATTTAAATATAAGTTGTTTTGTTGTTTTGATATGGAAAATTACATAAGTAAAAGAATGCATGGCTTGTTTCATGAAGAATTTCACGAAGAAGAAGGAAATATGAAAAGGGAAATAGATTATTTTGAACTTCCTTCAGACTTACCTGTTAATGTTCGAGAAAGGATGCAGCCTAATGAGAAATATGAATCATACATGGAAGGGGATTTAGAAAAGACTGTATAAGCTTATTCTAAAATATAAATTTCTCTGATAAATCCTTTTTTAATGTCTTTTTTATAGCTTATAGGTAGAGAGAATTCTTCTGGATATTCAATTACTTTAAAGTTTGCTCTTGAAGCTATTTTAAAGAAATTCATTGTGATTTTTTTGCCTTCTTTTGTTATGATTACTGGAACTATAATAACTACTCTTCCATTTTCTTTTAATGCTTTTTTTGCATTCATTAAGAATAAGAAGTATAATTTTTCTAGATCTCTTATTATTTTTTTTGCTTTTTCGAATGATGGAAGCATTAATTTAAACACAGGGATAAATGGTTCTGTTACTATTGCATCTACTTCGTCTATTGTAAGGTATTTTGAGATAGAAGTTGAGTCTCCCCTTATCATTTCAAAGTTTTGGGTTAAGTCATATTGATTGTAAAGCCATTTTAGGTTTTTTAATGTAGATGCTGTCATTGTTCTGCTTATGTCTATACCAATTACGTCGCAGTTGCTTAGTAGTGCTTCTTGTAGGATTGTTCCTGTTCCTGCAAATGGATCTGCTAATGTGTCTCCTTGTTTTGCTTTTGATAGGTTAACCATTATTTTTGCTAATTTTGAAGCTATAGGTCTTTTCATTTTTTTCTTTGGTTTTTTCTTGTCTCTTATTTCGAATTCTTTTTGGCTTATGTTTGAAATTTTTCTAGCTACATATTTATCGTAAGTTAAGAATTCTATTGCATCTTGTGTTTTTTCGTGGGTTGCTTTTTTGAATTTTTGTTTTAAGAACTTCTCAAATTGTTTATCTTTGTTTCCTGAGTAAGATGTTATGTAATAATTAAATTCTTTTTTAATGCCCTGATATAATGTTGATTTCTTTGAGACAATTTCTCCGAATTTTATTGTGGATGCTATGGTTAAGATGAAATCATTTTGGTCTAGGTTTGATAATCTAAATACTGCTGCTTGGTTTGAATTAGATAAGAGTTTGTAAGTTATATTTCTAGATTCAAAATAGCTGAAGAGTTCTATGATAGATAACTTTGGATTTTCTTTGTCCAGGATAAACATATAGTCTCTCATTGTCGGTTAGAATATCTTTAAGTATTTAAAGTTTTTTAAAAATTATTGAAGAATTTTTTATTAGAAATGCTTCTGCTTTTTTTGTTAATTTTCCAGGAGTTATGAATAGGACAGGTAAAGAGTTTGATTGGTTTAGTGCTATGATTAAATCTGATTCATTTATTGATTTTTTATTTTTTGCTTTTAAGAAGTATGTTAGACTTCCTATGTTTGAAGGGATTTGTACTAAGAAGTTTAGTTCTCTTGCTTTTTCTAGTTTAGTTTCTATGTTTTTTATGTTTTTATTGTTTATATAATCTGTTACCTGTTGTTTGAAATCAGAAGAAGTTTTTTTTGGTTTTTCTTTTAATGGTTCTTGTTTTTTTGGTTTTATAATTTCTTCTTTTATTGGTTCTTCTTTAGTTACTGGTGTTAATGTTTCTTGCTTGGGTGGAGCTATCTTTTTTTCAATTAATGTTTTTAAGTCTTCTTTTGGAGTTAGATACCATTTCCAGAATAATTCTACTTGGTCTTTTATTTTGACATTTATCGGGTTGGCGTAATCTTTTATTTCTCTTAGAGCTACTTTTTGCCAAGTTTCTGCTGTTTTGTCTCTTATAACTAATTCTTTTTTTAATAGTTCATAAGCTTCTTTTTCTTTTGGATGTAGGTGTTTTGAAAGTTCTTGGAGTTTTGTTTCTTGGCCTTGTAGATAATAGAAAGGGCTTGAACCAGTTTTAACTTTGGTGATTTTTACTTCTTTTCTTGAGACTAAGTCTGAGAGTATTGCTGAGGCGAAAAGTATATTTGTGTTTATTTTTTTAGCTACTTGTGCAGGTAAAATAGGGCCGTATGCTCTTAGGAAAATTAGGATTTCTTTTTTTTGGTCAGTCATAGAAGGGGTATGTTAGGGATTTATTTAAAGTTATGGTTTGGTCCAAGAAATAATCCAATATGTTACGTCATCTTCATCATCTACACAGCCAACTAGTAATTTCTTTCTTGTAGAATGAGCAACTCTGTTCATGGCACTGAATTTATACCAGCTCATTGTTTCTCCTTCATGTACTGGGAAAAGAATCCATTTAGCGTGATCTTCTCCAGGTCTAACTCCTCTGTCATAAACACGGAAATCTGCTCCAAATTTTAAGGCAGTTTTAACTATATAACCTCTAGATCTCATGTCTTTGAAGACACAGTATCTTATCCAGAAGCCAGGTTCGTATTTTACAGCTTGTTTTACAAATCTATCGAATAATACTTCTCTTCCTGCTTTGTTTAGGATTGTTGCTTTTCCTGTTTCTAGCAGGTATAGAGCTTCAACTAATGAATAATGATATTTATCTTTTTTAGGTTCTCCGAATCTGCTTTTATCATATAATGAAGAGCTTATGCTATCTTTTTCTGCTGTAACTTTTCCGTCAATGAATTTTGCTGTTATTTTGTCTTTTTCCATGTTTTTTAAAAAAGCGTAAATTATTTAAAAAACTTTTGTTTATTAGTTTCTATGAAAGTTTATGTTTTAGGCAATGCTTGTATGGCTCCTACTTCAAAAAGGAACGCATTTGGTGCTTTAATTAGCTCTGAAGGGGAGAATATATTAGTGGATGCTGGAGAAGGGATTCAGCAGCAGTTAATGAGAATTAAGTTTTATCCGTCTAGTATTGATAAGATTTTGATAACTCATTTGCATGGGGACCATTTGTGGGGTTTGTTTGGGTTATTGCAGAGTATAAAGGCTAGTGGAGTTAGTAAAAAAATAGAGGTTTACGGGCCTAGAGGAAGTAAAAGGGTTTTAAAAGAGACTTTGAAAAGGTTTGTTAATTTGGATTTTGTTGAATTTAATGATGTTAAAAAAAGGGTTTTTTTTGAAGGTAAAAAATATTTTATTGAAGCTAAGAAATTAGACCACAGTACAGAATGTTTAGGTTATTCTTTTGTTGAAAAAGATAGAAGGAAGATAAATCTTAGTTATGTTAAAAAGTTTGGATTGAGCAAAGATCCTTTGTTAGGTAATTTGCAGAAAGGTAAGGACATTGTGTATAAAGGGAAGAAGATTACTGTTGAGAAAGGGACTAAGTTGGTTAAGGGCAGAAAGGTTAGTTTTGTGTTGGATACTTTATTTAATAAGAAATGTGTTGAGTTAGCTGAATGTGCTGATTTATTGGTTTGTGAGAGTACTTTCTTAGATGAAGATAAAAGCAAGGCTAGAGATTATAAACATTTAACTTCTAGGCAGGCTGCGATGATTGCTGAAAAAGCAAAGGTAAAGAAATTAGTGTTAACACATTTTTCCCAAAGGTATAAAGATTTAAGGGTTTTTGAAAAAGAGGCTAGAAAAGTATTTAAGAATAGTTTTTGTGCTAAGGAATTAGAAGCTATTTCTCTTTAAAAAAGTATACGAAAAATAAGAAGATGTCCTGCCACAAAGAAATAATTATATCTGTTAGGCTTTTTATTATTAAGAATATTACTAATCCGTAAGTTAATGTTGCTGTTAAGCTTGTGTTTAAGAATAATAGGAACAAAGTAGTTATGGTTGTTATGATGAAGATTATTATCCAAGTTGCTATTACAAATTTTGTTTTTGATTTGAAAAATCTAAATGTTTCTTTAATTGTGAAGAATACTCCTTTGTTTTTTGTTAATAGAATAGGATAACGGAATAACAATATGAAATTTATAATTTGGTAGGAGACCTTTATCATGAAATAAGTTAAAGTTACGAAAATAATACTATTTGAAATTGATAAAAGACGAGGAAATATAGAGTTAAGTATTAATATTAGTAATGCCATGCATACAAAGACAAAGACTTTTAGTTTTATAATTCTAAATGTGTATTTTTTCCCTGATTGTACTGCTTTTCTTAATGTTATTTTTCTTTTTTTTGCTACTTCTTTTATTAAGCCGAATTTCATGGCTAACAAACCTGAACCTACTAAGAAATTAATTACTACAAACCCTATGAAAGTTATTAGTATATTTAGTAAATTGCTTTCAAAATTAAGCTGAAGATAGTTTATGATTGTTTGAAGGTCTTGTTCAAAGATAATTGCTGGATTTTGCGTCAATAGAGGCAATAGTCCAGTAACTGATAAAAAGAGTAATATAAGGATTGTATTTGTTAGGAAGAGTGCTATACTTGGAAAGAAAAGTAGTGGTTGTTTTATTGGTGTTTTAATGCTGCTTAATAGTATTTGTTTGTATTTCATAGATTGTTTTTTTTGTTTTTGTTTAAAAAGGTTTTTGTTTTATACTGGATTGCTATTGTTTTACTATGAATATTTTTATAAATATGTGGAGGTGCTTTTTAAGATGATGGATAAATCTGCTTTTTTTGGGGTGCCAAAAGTAAGAACAGAGCCTGATGAATTTTTTGTTGGAGCTGTTAACTCTACTTACGAGTATCTTCTTGAAACAGTTAATCTTGCTTTAACTGAAGATGTAAGGAGACTTATATTAATGCAGAGTGTTCATGGACGAATGATGGAGGGTTTTTGGGATCCTAAAACACAACAATCTTTTGAAAGAGTATGTTACCGTAATACTATACTTGAAAATGTTTTTGAAGCGTTAGGAGAGGATGTTCATGAAGTACAAGTAAAACGTCAAGATATAATTGATGATAAAAAGCGTTATATTCTTTCGTTGTTTGATGATGTTAGAAAAAATAAAAATGGAAATTGTTCTAAAAAACACTCTATTAAACCAGTTAATTTAAATGGAAAACCTATTGGCGGAGTTTTGCCTTTTCAATGGATGCTTATTCATAATCCTATTGAATTTTTGATAGGTGCTTATATTGGTGGTTGTTTTGATTCTGCTGAATGGAGGGCTAGGACTGAAAAAAAATATGGCGTTAAGATACATCAAGGAATTTGTAGGCCTGTTCATTTTGAAAGATTAAAAGAAAATGGATTGAGTCTTGATGATCTTTCTAGACTGAGTTCTAACGAAGAAATAAATATTGAAAAACTTTCTGAGGCAAGAATTATTACGGATAGTTTTTTTGAAACATATAAAAATGGTTATGTAAATGGTTTTCTTGAGCTGAGTGAAGGTTTTGGTTTGAGTGATGATGCTGGTTATATTGGAACGTATTTAAAATTTGGTAAATCTGCCGCCTTAGGGTTTATAAGTATTGATTTTATTGACTCATGGGATAAATCTGCACCGAAAATATATTATGGTGGACAAGATGAAAACATAGCTCGAGATATAAAACCAAAGTATGAGAATATTTATGGCGAGGGAACTTTTCCTTGTACTGATGAAGATGTTATGGAAATTATTTATCTTGCGTCAAGTGCCGATGCATCTGTGAAGAAGGATTATCCTTCAAGTTCTCAAAGAAGATTTTTACAAATTGATCCTGAAACTGGTTTGTGTGCTTTGGAAAGTCATAATGTTTTTGCTGAATCTTTTCTTAACGGAGGAATCAGACCACCACAAATGAAATTAGCTTTTCAACAGGTGTCAAGTGATAGGTTTTATGATATGTTTGAAAAGAAGTGGAGTGAAATTTATGAAAGATAGAAAGATTTATTAAAAGAGATTTGCTAATCCTAGTTATGGAACTTAAAGATGTTATAGGTTTTGTGCAGATTTTTATTGCTATTATTCTAATTATCGGAGGAGTCTATAGTATTTTTCTTGTAAATGATATAGTTGATAGTACTATAGATAATATTCCTGAAGAACATCAAGATATTTTTTCCAAAATTCCTATAATTAATATAATTGTAGTTATAGTTGTTGTAATTCTAAGCATATTAGTTATTTTACAAGGTATTTCTAATTTAAGAAAATCTAGAGTTAGTTAAACATTTTTTTTATTAACATTGTTGCATATGATCCTTTTGGCAAGATGAATTTTATTGTTTGTGTTTTGTTTTTGTATGATGATGAGATGAACTTAGGGGTTATTATAGCATCTCTGTAGACTTGGTCTGAAATTAATTCTGGCAGGGATCTGAAGATAAAATCTTCTTTTGTTATTTTTTCTTTTTTTATTATTTTATTATATAATTTATGTTTTGTTTCGAAATTGAATAAAGGTATTTTTATGTTTTTTATTTTTGTTTTAGAGAAATATAGATATCCTTGTGAATATTTTACTTTTATATCTTTATTTGTATATTCTTTTAATGCCTCGTTGAATAGATAAGATTGATAAGCGTGAATGTAGAATCTTAATGGTTCTTTTCTTAGGGATTGTATTGGGTTATCTTGAGGTATGTTTAGAATTCTACAAGCTTCTTTATATTGTTTTTTTACTATTAATTTTCCTACTTCTTTGTTGTTTTTTGAGAATCTTTGGTCGTCAAAATAATTTTCTAGGAATTTGATTTTTTGTTTTTCTTTTGTGTTTCTTACTTTTATTGTGAACTTGTTTGCTTTTAGGTCTCCTAGTGAAAGAGGTTTGTCTAGGTAGCCTTTTAATGGAAGAGGTAGTGGTTTGGTTGAGGAAATGTGTTGTGTTGTTACTGCTACTTTGTCTTTGTTTCCTGCGTATTTGATGTTTTTTACTTTTAGGTCTTTAATTGCTTGTTGTGTTGTTTGATTTATTTTTTTTAGTTCGTAAATTTTGTATTTTCCTTTTTTTAAGAATTTGATAGGTATTTCTTCTACGATGAAGTCTTCTGGTTTTTGTTTTATGATATACATGTTTGTTTTAAAGATGAATACCGTGTTCTGAACGGCCAAGGTATTCTTCTAATTTTTCTTGTTTTTTTTCTCTACATAAGTCTTCTGGGCTTTTGTTTCCGTAATATTTGTTTTTAGTAGTAAACCAGCTTTCTATATTTTCTGCCCATATGTCTAAAGCTGTTTTGTATAGTTCATGACCCATTTGTTCTTTAATTTCTTCTAGTCTTTTATTTTCCATAATAAAAAAGAATAAGTTGTAGTTAATAAATTTTATTACAAACTACAGATGTCTTCTGGTTCGAAGTATTCTTTTTCATGTTTGCAAGCAGGACATTCTTTAGGTGGTTCTTTGTCTTTATGTATGTATCCGCACTTGAGACATTTCCAGTTTATTTCTGTTTTTCTTTTGTATACTGTGTTATTTTCTAGCATTTCTAAGAGTTTTCTGTATCTTTGTTCGTGGTGTTTTTCTACTTCTGCTATTTCTTTGAATAATTTAGCTGCTGGTTTATTGTTTTCTTGTTCTGCTTGTTTTTGCATTTCTGGGTACATTTCTGAGTTTTCATAGTGTTCTCCCTTAATTGCTTCTTTTAAGTTTTCTTTTGTTTTGTTTATTCCTTTTAATAATTTAAATTCCTCTTTTGCGTGTTGATGTTCATTTAATGCTGTTTCTTCGAATATATTTGCTATGTAATGGTAACCTTCTTTTCTTGCTTGTTTTGCGAAGTAATCGTATTTGTTTCTTGCTTGGGATTCTCCTGCGAAAGCAGTTTTTAAATTTTCTATTGTTTTTGGCATTTTATCCTCCTTTTTAGATTTTAATTTTTCTGTCTAAATATTTTTCTAATTGTTTAATTTTTTCCATTATTTTAGTTTTATCTTCTTTTGAGCGACTATATGCAACAGAGTATATTTCCTCTAATTGTTTCAAAGTTATTATTTTTACTTCTGTTCCATAAAAATCAATCTTTTTAAAAATGTTTTTAGATAGTGACTGTTCTGAAATGCTTTTGTATCCTGAACCAACTCCATCAATTTCGACTCTTAATTTTCCTTTTTTTATTATAATTGTTTGCCATTCTGGGTAATATTTGAAGTTAATATTGTTTTTCTTTAATGAATTTAAAATTTTCTTAAACGCTTTCTTAGGGAGGATTATATCAATATCGTTTACTTTCATGTTTTTATCTTTTGTATGAAAAAAATGTGAAAAACTTCCATAGATTATTGGTTCACTTTTATTTTCTTTACAAATTGCAATTATCTTTTGAGCAAAAGGAATCAATTTTTTAAAATATTCTTTATTTTTTGGGGAGATGTTTGTTGTCTTTGGCATTTTATTTTATCCTCTTTTTTAAGTCTTAGAATTAGGGGTTTATAAGTATTTATTTAGAACAAACACATAAATCTATTTAAAATCTTAAAGATTCCATTTTTTATGGAGGAGAAAGAGGTTATAATAACTTTTGAGACTTTGTATGAATTGCTTAGATTAGAGAAGAATAGACCTGATATTCAGCAGTTGAGTGAAAGTTTTTATTTTGATGTTATAAAATATTTAAAAGAGAAAAAAGCTATTTTAGAGTCTCAAGAGTCTAAAAAGAGTATTTTTGCGGATATTGAGGTAAAGAAGACTAGAAAGCAGTTAGAGAATATAACTAAAATTTTGAAGGATTTGTATGAGAAAAGGGAGAGTAAAATAATAAATTTGGCTTTGATAGCTTCTAGAACAAATCCCGAGAATAATCAAATTAGCTTATTAAAAGAAGAGAAAGAGCTTTATAATGAGTTAATAGATGTTTTTAGCAGATATAGAAATTCTATACAAAATAGGTTAATTGATGGAAAATTGCCGATTTTGGAGAAACCGAAAGGATTAAAAAAAGAGAATAATCCAAAAAATCAGTTGGTAAGGTTTTTACAGCCGGTACCAAAGTTCATAAGTACTGATTTGAAGGTTTACGGGCCTTTTGAAAAAGAAGATGTGGCTAACCTCCAAGAAGAGGTTGTCGGAGTACTTATAAAGAAAGGAAAGGTAGAAAAGATATGAAATTCAAAAAATCAAAAAAAGGATATTGTAAGTATTGTAAAGCCCATAAAGAATTAAAGATTACATTGGTTAAAACAGGAATTAAGAGAGGGACTCTTAAAAAGGGATCTATACAAAGATTAGAAAAAAGAGGTTTAGGAAAGGCTGGTTTTGGTAATAAAGGCAGATATTCTAAGCCTGCAGGTATGGGAAAAAGATATGGTGCTAAAACTAGTAAAAAGCATGCTTTAAAATTAACTTGTGGTGAATGTAAGAAAAGCCAAATAATGGTTTTAAAGAGAGCTAAAAAATTGGAGTTAGAATAAAAATGTTAAAAGAACCTAAAAGTAGATTTTTGAAAGTTAGATGTAGTAAATGTAAGAATGAGCAGATTATATTTGAAAAAGCCTCTACTAAAGTTAAGTGTTTAGTTTGTGAAGAAGTATTAGCAGAAAGTACGGGCGGAAAAGCAAAGATAAATGCAAATATTCTTGAGATTTTAAGTTAAAATGTTTTATAAGAAAAAAGGATTTCCAGAAAAGGAAGAAATTGTACTTTGCACTGTTAAGAAGATTCTATATCATTCTGTTTTTGTGATTCTAGATGAATATGAAAGAAAAGAAGGAATGGTTCACAT
>CAYFGV010000018.1:0-12583 GCA_964342845.1 Candidatus Woesearchaeota archaeon | reverse complement strand
TGTATCTTCGAAAGTTTTCAGAGTTTGTTTCTAAGAATCCTAGGAAAGTTGAGTTCTACGATGTTGAAAAATATTTTGCTTCTTTAACTAATGTTTCAAACTCAACAAAAACTTTGACAAAAGCAGCAATAAAATACCTGTATAATAAAATCTTAGATAAACCAATAGTTGATACTTCTGAAAAAACTAAATTAGTTATAAAAATAGACAAAAAAATACCTGTTGTTCTAAGTAAAAAAGAAATTAACGATATTTTCTCTGTTTGTTCTTTAAGAGATAAAATGATCTTCAAATTCATATATTCTGGTGGCTTAAGGTTAAGTGAAGCTGTAAATGCTCGTTTAAAAGACTTAGATTTTGACAATAATGCCTTTCATATTAAAGCTGGAAAAGGTCGGAAGGATAGGATTGTTTACTTATCTCCTAGGTTTTTAGAGGAATTAAAAGATTTTATACTAGATTCTAGGATTAAGGATTATCTGTTTGTTGCTTCTAATGGGAAACCTTTGTGTACAAGACATGTTCATTTTTTGTTTAAACAAGCTACAGAAAAAGCAAGGATCATTAAAGATGTTTCTTGCCATACTTTAAGACACTCATATGCTACCCATTTGCTTGAATCAGGCGTAGATATACGATATATCCAGGCTCTACTCGGACACAGCTCGATCAGTACGACCGAAATTTACACCAAGGTTAGTACAAAAGAATTAAAAAATATAACAGTTGAGATTTAGAATAAAACCTCTTATCTTTGCTTATAAGTTATTAGCTATAAATATATCATAAGTTATTAGAATTGCTTATAAGTTTTAGGAGTATTATTAACCATCGTTAATTTGTGTTGTGAGAGTAAGTGCTTAAAAGTTTTAAGAGATGATTAAAATATTTAGGTTTTTATTTAACCAAAGATTTTAACTTTTGATAGACTCTTTTTGTAAACCTAATAACTTCTTCTGCATAGTCTTTATCAAGTGCAGTACCATAATAGAGCATACCATTTCTAAAGTACCTTATTTGGTTAGCAAATTGTACATCTTTTTCACTAAAACCCAAAACCCTCATATAAGCCACTTCAGACTCATGAGCTCCAAAACCAGAAGCATTATATCCTTTTAAAAGCATTTTTGCTCTTATACATTCCATTAAAATATCATAAGATAACTTTACAAACATATTTGCATTATTATCTTCTAATCTGATCTTTTTTATGATATTTAATAAATTATTATAACTATTTTCAGATTCTTTAATTAAAAATTCTGCTCTTGATCTGTCTATCTTTTGTTTTTTAACAATATTTTCTTTTACAAATTCATCAAAACTCCTTATTCCTCTCACAGCTCAAAACCTCCTACAAGAACAATACCATTACATAAATTTTCTTTTAAATTTTTATGGATTTTCTTAAATGAATCATAAAAGTTGATATTTATCTGTCTTTCAAGCTCTTTTTCATAATTTGTTAGTTCTATTTTTTTCTCTTTTCTTCCTATTACTGCAACATCTATATCTGAATTAATTAAATCTTCTCCTCTAGAATAGCTCCCAAATAAGATTATTGTTGCTCCAGCAAACTCTTTTTCTAAGAAATCTGCTAATCCTGTTTCATAAATTAGTTTTAGATTATCTACCCTTTTTAGTTGAGTTGTTTTGTGATCATCTCTATTTAATTTTATTGACCATCTTTTTGTTTCTTTACTTTGTTTTATTTTAATTAAGTCTTCTAAGCCCGGTAAAGCCTTCATTACAGCTGGTTGAGAAACTTTTAGATAATTTGCTATCTGTCTTTGATTTAACTTAATTCCCGTTTTTATGAAAAGTAGCCTTAAAATCTCTTGTTGGAGACTAGTTAACTTGAGTTTACATATATTTACCATAGTTAATTGATGTTAACTTGAGTTTATATAGTTTTTGGTTTTTGGAAATCAAAAATTTTATATATTATCCTTATTTCCTCTTTTTATGAGGTCTATAGAATTAAAAAGGATTAATAAATTTAATTTAGATACACTAAATAATCTTTTAGTAGAAGAATATAAATTTGAACCTCGATTTGAAGGTAGTGAAGTTTTTTCTGATAGAAATTACTTATGGGCTGGAGATGTTCGTGATGAAAACCTTAACCCTAGGGCTTGGTTAAGTTTGGGTGTAGAAGTAACAAATGAAATGGCAGATAAAAGAAGAGATTTAGTAATTAAAGTGTATCCTCGTACTTTAATAACAGAACGTGAGAAAAGGTATTTAACTAGCCTTGCTATAAACCTTAGGAAGGAATGTAAGGGTTGTGATGAGGTTTATACAAATCTTACACAAAAAATAGATTTAGATACACTTAAAGATAGATTATGTGGTTTTCAATTTTAATGTTTTTTTATAATTAATTTCTTTAATATACAAATTTTTAAAAACTTCTTTATCTTAAAATTCCTTATATGAGAATAACAGATATGCCTTGGTACACAAGACCTGCAGGTAAACTAAAAGAAAAAGGGGTTGAAACTTTAGGCACAGATGAATTATTAGCTATTATTCTTTGGGGAAAATCAAACTACAATTTCGGGAATATTAACGAAAAGAAATTTAGTGAAATTTGGGAATCAGAAAGAATAAAATCATTTAGAAAAGTATTAAAAGAAAAAAAATGTAGTGATTGTTTATTAAGCTGTTATATGTAAAATGCAAATCGGAATCATAGGAGGAGGAACAGAAACTCATTTAAGTGAGAAGGCTAAAAAGATTGCTTTTGAAGTTGGCTACGATCTTGCTAAAAATGGAATAATTGTGATTACCGGAGGTTGTAATGGCATAATGAAATATGCCTGTGAAGGAGCCAAAAAAGGAGGGGGTATAACTGTGGGAATCCTCCCGTTTTATGATGAGAAATTAGCGAATAAATTTGTTGATATTAAAATCAAAACAGGAATGAGTTATGGTATAAGGAATAATATCATAGTCCATTCTGCAGATGTTTTAATAGGAATAGCAGGAGGTTCTGGAACATTATCTGAAATTGCATTAGGAGATATGTATAAAAAATCTGTAATACTCATTAAGGGGACAGGAGGATGGTCGGATAAATTAAAATACTTTAATTTAGACGAAAAAAAGAAAACAAAAATTATATTTGTAAAATCTGCTAAAGAAGGAGTTAGTAAAGCAATAAAGATATTAAAAAGTTAAAATGAAGTTTTTTGCTACATGCATACAAGGAATGGAAGAAATAGTTAAAGAAGATTTAAAGAATCAAAATTGTAAAATAGTAGATTCGGATATAACTTTTAAACAAGGAAAGGTATTCTTCGAATCAAATAAAAAATTAAACGAAATTTTAAAATTACGCTCAGTAAGCCATATCTACTTACTTTTATCTAAAAAAGACGTAGGGATAAAGCAAGACGCATTCGAAAAAATATTAAAAAATATTAATAAAACGGATTTCTTAAAGCTTTTTAGTTATATTGATAAAAAAAGAAAAAAAACTTATAGAATATCAGCAAAAAGAATAGGTAAAAAACAACCATTTACTTCACCGGAAATAGAGAAGGCCGTAGCAGAAGAAATTTATTCTAAATATAAACCGATATACGATTTGAAGAATTATGACTATGAAATTTATATAGAAGTTAATGACAACAAATGTATTGTAGCTGGAAAAATCACAAAGACTACCTTGAGAGATAGAAAATACTTAGATTTTTTTCATCCTGCATTATTAAATTCTAATATTGCTTATGGGCTTGTTTTACTTTCAAAACCCAAACAAGACCAAACAGTTTTAGATCCTATGTGTGGTTCGGGCACAATCTTGATAGAGAGGGCGCTTTACCCAATAAACGCAAAAAGAATTGTAGGATACGATATCTCATCAAAATTTATCAAAGGAGCAAAAATTAATGCTAAAAAAGCAAACGTTAGTAGAAAAGTAGAGTTCATAGAAGGGGACGGAACTGATACCAGATTTAAAGAAAAGAGTGTTAACATAATTATTTCCAATCTTCCTTTTGGAAAAAGGGTTGGTTCTGCTAAACTAAACATAGATTTATATGATAGATTATTTAAAGAATGTTCTAGAATCCTTCACCATGAAGGAAAGATAATTTTTCTAAGTACAAATATAAGAAAGATTAAAAACATGGCCTTTAAATATAACTTAAACATAGAAAAAGAATTCAGAATAAATTACGGAGGATTAAACCCAAAAATTCTAATTATAAAAAGGAAGTAAATGGAAGCTCTAATTAACCCATAGAAAGATATCTAAAGATGGTATAAAATAAAAATTAGAAACATTTATACTCTAAATAAACTACCCCAAATAAAATGATAACCTTTGAATACATCCAAAAATAATCAATGAAGAAAATACTAAAAATCCACAAACAACTAGAAAACAAATTCAAACTATTACAACAAAATAATACAAAAGAACTAAGAAAACCCATAGATTTAGACACCTTCAAAGAAATTCATCCAAACTCACAAGCTCTTCAACAGGATCAAAAGAATGGCTTAATTTAAAATATATCCCTTTTGCTGTTCTAATATCCTCTCCAGATATTTTTTTACACACATCCTCAGGATAACTGTTCCCATCCATAATCTCAAGTTCTGCTCCACTTGTTAATATCTCTAATAACTCTTCAACGTTCTCCAAACCTTTTCTTTTATAAACATCGCCTTTAACATAAGCTATAGAACTCCTATCTATCATATCAACTCCACCGTCCTTATAAAATAAGAATAAATAATAAAAATATGTGTTTTTATTCATGCCAAATCTCAACAAATAAGCTATATTTAAAGCTTTTCAAAAAAAATAAAAGAAATTTTTAAAGAAATAAAACATATAAAACCCAAAGAGCTAATCCAACCCAGATTATCCATCCTACTGCTGTTTTTTGCAATCCTGGTTTAGACATCATATCTTTACCCATTTTCTTAAGTCCGCTCTTGCTAGCTGATATCAAAGTCAAACCAATCACGCCTAGAGCAAAAGTAGAAGCAGATACAACCTGTATAACTGTCATCCTTGTAGCTTCATTAAACAACACAAAATAACCTACAATCACAACCATCACAGCATATAGAACCATCAACAAATCAGTTCTTTCAACAAAACAGTCCATCCATTTCTTCATATAATCCCTAGCAAACAAAAACATAAATAACTTAACTATAACTGAAATTGCAAAGATTAACGCAATTATTTCTAATGCATTCATTTTTTCACCTCCTTTTTAGTATTTTTAATAAGGTAACATACCTAGCCTATACAAAGCAGATCCTACCCACAACACTAAGACAAAATAAGCTAAACACCAGCCTTTAGTCGCAGGGAAATGTTTGTAAATCCCTTTGTAGTTTTTCTTATACCATCCAGCACAGCAAAAAGATAATATAACTGCACCTAAACTATCTATAAGAAACAAATACCAAATAATTGATTCCAATGCCATAAATGTATTTTTGGAAATACGAATATAAAAGACTTTCTATTATTCCATTTTACCAATCTTAAACATGCTGGTACCACAAACAGAACATTTTCCTTTAACACAATCTCTGCCATTAGCCATTTTATCAGCCACAGCATCTTTCATTTCACATTTATCCTTACATTTCATACAATAACCTTTTACCATGTTCTAAGATAAAGTGTTCGAGTATAAAAAGGTAACTATTTTAAAGAAAAAGTAAAAGAATTTTATTTTTTGCAGCAGTGGTAGAATAAAAGTTTAAGACCCACCAACACTAAAACCAAAGCAAAAACCTGGGATAATTCTAGATATCCAAACCATAACACTAAACCAAGTAAAATAGCAACTACAGCTTTTACTGTCATGGCACCTTTACTACAACAAGGATGCTCACAAGCTACTTCTTTTTTCTTTTTAACCATATCAATTCACCTCCTTTTAGATTTTAAAAACATTTCCAATTTAAAAAGTTTACTCTTTACTATATCTACTAAAGACTAAAATACCCATAACACAAATAATAGTTACTAATAAAGCCACAATAATCTTATAGAGGTATAAGACTCAGTTAAATTCAACAGACTTATTATCTTATCTACTGTTTCTTGAATAGCATCTCTCCAAACTAAAGCTATAATAAAAGCAAAAGCAGCTAAAATAGCAGTAGTTATATTTTTTTTAAATTCTCTTTCTAATTTTTTAGCCTTTTCCCTTAACATAAAATAAATTTAGTTTTAGGGTTTAAAAGACTTGTTGTTTTTTCTACATATATGTTCAAATGTGATTAGTTATTCCTCAAAAGGACTTCTAATATAAAGAACATACTTTCCGTCTTCTTTATCTGGCAAATATTTGTTTGCAGCTTCCATAACGCTTTCTGGTGTAACTTCATTATAATGTGCTATGATTTCACTAGGCACTAATCCTTCATCTAATTTTGCTTCAATAGCAGAAATATGTCCATCATTAGACTCAAACGTTTTGGCAAAACTATACTTAATCATCTTTTTTACTCTATTTATTCTTTCATCAGTTAATTTTTGTGTTTTCATTCTATCAATCTCTTCAAAAATTGTTTCAATTGACTCATCAATCTTTCTAGAATGAACTGTTGCTTGTATTCCTATCTCTCCACAATTGTAATCACCGTTAGATGTACTTCCTGTACGATATGCCAATCCTTTTTTTAACCCAACATTTTGGAATAAAAATGAGTTAGTATCCCCACCAAGTACGTGATTCATAATTTTTGTTGCATACTCGTCTTCATCTCCATTAGCAGGGCCAGAAAAGTATAAAAAAACATGTGCAGAACTCTCATCGGGGCTATCTCTATTCAACATTTCTGGTGCATGTATTCTCAAAACATCTTTACTAGTTAATGGTCCAAGCTCAGGAAAAATTATTCTTGTGTTTCTTCCACTTGATGCCTCTCCAAAATAATTCTTAACTATGTCTTCAACATTTCCAGGCAATCCACCAACAATTATCAAATCCATATTATTTGGATGATAACCAACACTATGAAACTTACTCATCACCTCTTGACTAGCATTACTTACAACATCTTCTTTTCCTATGTTATTTCCCTCTTTTGGATGGCCTCTGTAAAACAATTTATCAAATAATAATCCTCCTTGATACATAGGGCTGCTTTTTTCATCAGAAATTTCTCTTAAAACTCTTCCACGCTCACCATTAATCCTTTCTAAATCAAATCTAGGTCTTAATACATGGTCAGATACGTAATCCATCCAAGATACTAAGTCTTCAGATAGCATTTGACCAATAAAAAAAGTTCTACCAATATTTGTAGCTGCATTAAAATATCCAAATGAACATCTAATTTCATCAGCTAGATTAGGATCATATTTTTTACTTCCGCCTGTAACTAAACAATGTTCTAAATAATGTGCTAAACCTTCTTCACCTTCTTTTTCATGTGAAGAACCAAAATTAATTCTTAATTTAGCAGCAACAGTTTGCGTAGGTGTATTTTGCAATGCTACAACTAAACCATTTTCTAACTTATACTCTTTATACTTTCCATTAATAATTGCCATAAAAATAAGAGAAAATACCTCTTTTTAAACCTTTCTATTTTTACTATTATCTAGTTGTTAATAGTTATTACCTAAACCAATTAAATCTTACATTCATAGATTAGTTTCAAAAATAACCAAATTAAAAAAATTATAAAAACATTTAAATAAAACTAAATAAAAATACACTAAATGAAAACTTCAATAAAAAAAGGATTTAGTTTTGGATTAACTTCAGCAATCATAACAACATTAGGTATCATAGTTGGTTTAAACTCTACCACACACTCACAAACAGTTATTTTAGGTGGAATACTAATAATTGCAGTAGCAGATGCTTTATCAGATTCTTTTTCAGTACATATTTCTGAAGAAGCAGAACTAAAACACAAAGCAAAAACAATATGGGAATCAACAATAAGCACATTTCTATCAAAATTTATATTCGCACTATCATTCTTAATTCCAATATTACTCTTAGAACTTCAAACAGCAATTATAGTAAGTATTTTGTGGGGATTATCTCTAATAACTCTCTTCAGCTATTACTTAGCAAAACAACAAAAAATAAAACCCTACAAGGTAATTATAGAACACTTAATCATAACAATCTTAGTTATATCAGTAACTCACATCTTAGGTGGTTGGATAGCAACTTTAGCTTAGTTATCTTTTTCTAAAAATATATCTGGACGATGATAATTTCCTTCCCCATCAACTAAACATTCTATATCTATGGGGGAAAAGTGGTCCCGTAAATAAGTTGAATATCCTTTAATTTTTTCTTCTGCCATAGAATAAGCATCTACAGGATTAGAAGCTTTTACTTTAAAAGGATTTCCAGTCCTATCGTCTTGGCAATCGTGCCATATTACTTCATATTCAATCATAAAAAAGTAGAAGTACTACAACTTTAAATATCTTTCTAAAACTTCTCTCTACTTATTTTAACATAAGTTGGCAAATTCCCAATAACACCTTTCAAACTAGCTGCCCCATAAGCCCTTTTCTTAGAATAAGCTAAACCCATTCTGCCAGCATTTACAACAGCTAATCCTCCAGCAATCCAGGCACCAGCTTTAAAGGAATTAATATCAGAATCAAAACAATTAGAAACAACATCAACAGCCTTTATATAAACTCCAAATTGAAAGGAAAGACATATAGTCAACAAAGAATTATAAACAGTCAACTTCCAAGGTTCTTTCTCAGAAATTAAAGCAAAAGCCTCTTGATCTCTTCTAGTCATAGAGCCACCAAGATAAATTTTAAAAAAAGGGTCAATACCATAATCAAAAAAACAACGTCCTTCAGTTTTATCTTTTAAAAAATTATATCCTTTAATAACCCACCTATTCAAAAAACCAGTATTATTAACATATTCAAAATAAATATCACGAGCTTTTTCTTTATTTACTAAAATCTTCTTACCATTCTCTTTTCTAAGAAAACCGTTTTCCATTAAAGTCTGTTCTAGATTCATAAATAAAGGATTCTATTCTCTTATTTAAATCTAAGCCCTAACATTTAAATACTCTTTAAAAACCCAAAAAACCTTATGGAAAAGTACAAAGTAATCATAGAATCAGTAGTAAACCTCAACCATATAAATTACATGTTAGATGGATTAAACAAAGAATTAGAACAACTAAATCCCACAGAATCCAGAGCATATCTAACAAAAGAAGAAATAGAAAACTTAGAAAATGAAACATTTATTAAAAAAATAAAAAAAGTTTAATCATTTATAATATATAAATCTTAAGCTCTAAAACGTTTCTATCTCTTTATTCTACTAAAACCATATTTAGAAATATCACCAACATCATAACAAGTTCTTAACCTATTACCTCTTGCTATTACAAAAATCCAACCCTCGTTTGATCTGTAGTCTCCTTCCTCAAAACCATATTTCATTGTTCGTAAAATATCAAAATCCCTTTCTACTTCTGAAGAAGGTTTAAAAAATTTGTATAACAAACTTAATTTATCTCTTAAATCAATAGGAAATTTAAATCCTAATTGTTCTTTCATCCTTTTAGATTCATCTAATCTTTCAACAAACTTATCAAAAGCATGATTTTCTACTTTATACTCGTTTCTTTTTACGTCAAATAAAGCAAAAAGTCCTTTATCATCAATTATTTCAATTGGAGATTCATTATTAAATCGAGGATCATTTTTGAGAATAACATTTTGGCAAGGATATAACTCTCCTTTACTTAACGGAAGTCTAGAGCTTGTCTCACCAGGTATAAGATATCCAGCTGAACAAGAGCCATTTTCACAAAAATAATATTTATTATTCCACATTAATTCTTCTTTAATATCCTCTCTTAATTCTTCTCTAGTATCATGACCCATTACTAAATGTCTTTGCAGTTTTGTAATCATGTGGTCCAAACTATTTTCATCAACAAACAAACCATATTCAGTATTTTTAACACGCTTAGTTTCTGGACTAAATGCAATTTCCTTTAAATGTCTAAATGATTTCATAAGAAAAAGAACACCAAACCCCTTTATAAACCTTTCTATTTTCGTTACTTAAAAGTAGTATTAAACAACTTTCTCAAACCCTAAAAAAATATCTTTAAATACTAAGACAAGTATCATAAAAACCACAATGAAAAAAATAATCTCAATTATACTAATAATAATATTAACACTAAACTTAGTCCTATTCGTAACAGGCATTTTAGACCCATTAGCTTTCTGGATATTAATTGCTGCAATAGCTTTTATAGCTTATAAGATTCTACCAAAAACCAAAGCTTTATAACTACCACAATCTCCAAAACATAATCAATCATAGGAGGTTATGCTATAATGGTAGAAGGAACAGTAAGGTTTTTCAACACAATGAAAAATTTTGGATTCATCACTGGAGATGACGGAAAAGAATACTTTGTACACACAAGTGGACTAAAAGAAGGAATTACAATCAAAGAAGGTGATAGAGTATCTTTTAAAGCTGTAGAAGGCGATAGAGGCCCAAAAGCAGAAGAAATCGAAAAAATAGAGTAAACGTAAGATCATTCTTATTTTTTTTCTAGAAATCTTTTTTTTTATTTTTCTATTCTAATACAACATCTAACTCATCCAATAATTCTTTAATATCTTTTTTAATCACTTCAGGTTTAACTCTACTAATCTTATTTTTAGCCTCTTCAATACCTCTTTCTTTTTCCTCAACATTTTCTCGAGCTCTTTTTAATA
Organism: Candidatus Woesearchaeota archaeon; assembly: GCA_964342845.1. Taxonomy (GTDB): domain Archaea; phylum Nanobdellota; class Nanobdellia; order SCGC-AAA011-G17; family CAYFGV01; genus CAYFGV01. Next base: position 1,842 of record CAYFGV010000018.1, on the reverse strand, counting down.
AACTCTCATGATCTAGAATATCAGACACAATTAAATTATTTTTCAAATTCTTTTCAACCCCTTCTTTCTTAACATTAAAACTTTCAATCTCTAATCTTTTATTGCTCAAAAACTCTTTATTTAATTTAGTTATAACTTCTCTAGTTTTCTCTTCTTTTTTATCTTTCAAACCCAATGTAGAAATACCTTTTTCCAATTTACCTAAAACACCAATTAGTTTAAGTTCAGCATCATCAATTAAACCTAAAACAGGATCTTCAAGATACTTATCTATTAACTCTTCATCAAAACTACCTCTTTTATATTTCTTAAGACTTTTTTCCAAAACAGAAAAACACTTAACAATCTCCCCTCTTTTATTATTAAAATCTTTCTTAATATTTTCCAGCTTTTCTTTTAAATCTTCATATTCTTTAGAAGCTCTACTTTCTTTTAAATCATTTAATCTTTTAATTTTTCTCTCTTCTTCTAATTTAGCAGTTTCAAACTCTTTCTCTTTTAGCCTCTCTTCTTCCTTTAGTTCCAAAATCAAAACTTCAGAATTTTTAAAATCATTATATAATTTTTTTATTTCTTCAATTTTTCCTAAACCTTTATTATTTAATTCATCTCTAAATTTAAAACTAATTGACTCTAAATCTCTTATCTTAACAGAAACCTCAATAACAGAATCTCTCAAAAATTCTTTTAAAACAAAATAACTTCTCTTAGTTTCCTCACTAAATAGATTTATCTTCTCACTTAAGCTTGCAGAAAACTCTTTAACTTTAAAATAATCTTCAGGAATTTCAACATCATCTAAGAATCTGTTAACTTTCTGAATATAACTCTGTCTATTTCCTTCCATAACATGTTTAGCTCTCTCTGGAATATTTTCATTCCTTAGTTTAGCATTTTCTAACCTGTCTAAAGAATCTCTAATATCATTAATTTTCCTTTCAATTTCTTTCTTTAAAAAAACAATTTTCTTCTCAAATCCCTTCTCTTTAATATAATTCTCTGTCCAGCTAGCTAAATCTTCAAAACCAATCTTCTCAATTTCTTTCTTTTTCTTCAAAAAATCAAAAAATGCCATAAAAAAGAGAATCTCTTATTTTTTATAAATCTTTTCCACTACCCTTATAAACTGCTTATTGGACAAATAATCTACATTTTTCTCTAATAAGTTCAAAGGAACTAATTTGTAAACTATATCCTTAGCTTCTTTCTTAGTTAATCCTTTAACCCTAACTAAAGAATACACCAAAGCATTCTTAACCTTTTTATCATCCTGCAGCACAAACTCCTTAATTATCTCTTCTTCTTTACTTAATTTTTTATCTCTCTTCTTAAACTTTAAAACAACAGATTCTGTTCTAGGTTTAGGATCAAAAGCTTCTTTAGGAACATCTAAAATTTTCTTAACATCAAAAAACAAACCACAAACCAAATTCCATTTACTACTCTTATCTAAAAGAACATCATAAAAATTCTTTCCAACTAGCAAAACAGCTAGCTCAAAATCTAATTTAAGCATTTTCTTAAACAAAGGCTCAGAAATATAATAAGGAATACTCCCAATAATTTTATTAAACTCTAATTTATCAATAACTTTCAAAACATCATCATAAATAACATTAAAACTCTTCAAATCTTCTTTAAAACTTTTATCAATCTCAACAGCAACAAACTTACACTTTAATTTTTTAGTTAAAGCTCCCTTTCCTGCACCAATCTCTAAAACAAAATCATCCTTTTTCAACTCAGAAACTTCTATGATTTTATTAACTACCTTTTCATCTATTAAGAAATGTTGGTCTAACTTCACTTTATATATCCGCCTTTTTGTAAATTCCACAATCT
>CAYFGV010000017.1:0-13458 GCA_964342845.1 Candidatus Woesearchaeota archaeon | reverse complement strand
TTAACCTTAGCAAGCTTAGCATTTATCTTAGTAGAATAAACATTACATTCCCGATAATCAAAAGCATACCCTCCACCAGCCTCAATCAAAATCACACCATCCTTACAAAAATAATCAACTAAACCATCCAAAGAATACCCAGAAAACCTCAACAAAACATTAGCAACACAAGCATTAATAGATTCCCTAGAAGTTCTAACCTTGTAACCTCTCTTACATAAATCTTCAAAAACAAACTTACCAACATAACATCTAGAATCTTTAATCAAAACATAAAAACACTGCTTATATCCTTTAAAAACAGCCCTCTTACCATACTTCTCAGATAACTTCCTAAACAACTCCAAACGAACATCCTGTGAATTAAAATCATGAGAACCCTCTCTTTTAACAGAAACAAAAAAATCATTTTTCAAAAAACTAAAATCTAAAGATAAAACCTTAGAAACCAAATCTTCAAAACTAGAAAATTTAAACTCACCTAAAACCTCAAAAATATTCAAAACAGTTTTCAAACCTTCAGCTTTATCACTTTCAAACCTAACAAAACCATCACCTTTAGAACCTTTAACTTTCAAAACCTCTCTAATTTCATCTAAACTAATCTCTTCCACACCTTTATAACATTCAGACATTAAATCCATAAAATAAAGAAAACACACCCCTTTAAAAAACTAATTAAAAAAAAGAAAAAAATAATTTATCTTTTAGCCATTCCAAATACTGATTTCAAAGCAACAACTACAGTAGCAGGCACAAATAGCATTAACATATTACTTAGAATATCGCTCAAAAAGCTAATTCCACCAAATACTTCTCCGCCAAAGCTACTTACAACTACTAACACAGCACCAGCTAGCAAAAACGAACTCACTTCTTTCTCTTGTATATTAAACAATCCAATCACAATACCAATCACTGCTAAAACCCATGGCAACCAACTTGCTGAAACAAAAGCAAATAACACTGCCAAAACAACACCAACTAGAAATGCCCATGCACCGTATTTCTCCATACCTTTTTTAGCCATCATCATCCAACCTCCTTTTATCTTTTAGAGAACATTATCTCTTAACACATATTCAACAATTAATTTATTTAAAGCTTTTGAAACCACCCGAAAATAATTAAACCTTCTTTCCAACATAAATTTCGTTCTTATTTTCTAATATTTTAACCCTAATCAACTCGCCAACTTCAGCAGAACAATCAATCACACTAACAACCCTAGAATCAAACCAATCCCCTTTATCAACAACTTTTATAACTTTTTGACCCTTAAGCCAACCACTAAAAACAACCTCGCCTCTAACCACATCTCCTTTAGAAAAACTCCTAGGAACCCTCTTAACCTTCCTAAACTTAAAATCACCACTATTCAACTTCAATTTAACACCAAACTCTTTCTCCAAACCCTCTAACTCTCTATAAAACTTCCAAAAATTAATTAATTTAATACCTTTCATTCTTCGACCATACTTATACTTTTCATAGTTCTGAACACCAATTCTACTCTTAGTTTCTTTAGAAAACTTAATCAACTCTTTAATATCTTCATCATTAACACCTTTCATCCAAACAGGAGCAATTAACAATTCAACTTTACTCTCAGAAATCAACTTAATCAAATTCAAAATCTTATCTAAATCATAACTTCTACAACCACTTAACTCCCTAGCCTTATCAAAATCCAACGAATGAAGTGACAAATTAATTCTAGTCAAGTACTTCTCTAACTTTTTAAACAAACCAGTAGTCAATAACACCCCATTAGTCTGCATAGAAATTCTATAAACTCCTTTAATCTTAGAAACTTCTTTAACTAAATCAACAAAATCAGGATAAGTCAAAGCTTCACCAACAGTATCAAAATTAACTTCAACATCATCCACACCCTTATATTCAACAACTCTCTTAACCCAATTAACCATATGATCTTTATCAACTATATAATTTACAGGATGAACATCTTCATTGCCTGCGTTTGTACTACAAAAAGGACATTTCAAATTACAAGCAGAACTAGCCCTGACTTGTAGCAAATTCGTCCCTCTATCAATAACCCCAAAACCAATACATCCAATTAAAGGAACCTGCTTCCCAATCCTAACTATTTCCATAAATATTTCACACTACAACCATCTTTATAAACCTTTACAACCCAAACTTATTTTTGATGAAACACATTATTTCAATAAAAGATTTCTCAAAACAAGATATAGACGATTTAATCAACCTAGCTTTAGAAATTAAGAACACAAACAAACAACATAATCTAAACAAAAAAATAGCTTCTTTATTTTTTGAAAATTCAACAAGAACAAGAGTAAGCTCTGAAACAGCAGCTCAAAACCTAAACTGCTACATAAACGGATTCTCAGGAGCAGAAGGAACCTCAGTTAAAAAAGGCGAACCCTTTAAAGATACAATAAAAATGTTTCAAGCCTACGACTATAAAGCAATAATAATGAGACACAACTTAGAAGGATCAGCTAGATTCGCAGCAGATAACTCTGATATCCCAATCATAAACGGAGGAGACGGATCAAACTCCCACCCAACTCAAACACTTTTAGATTTAATGACAATTAAAGAAATCAAACACTCCTTAGACAACTTAAAAATAGCATTAGTAGGAGACCTAAGATACGGAAGAACAACTCATTCTTTACTACAATCTTTCAAACACTATAATATAGAAGTATACCTAGTCTCCCCAGAAAATCTAAAAATGCCACAATGGAGAATAAAAGACTTCAAAAAAAACATAATAACCACACAAGATCTAAAAAAAACAATAAAACAAGTCGACGTTCTCTACATGACAAGAATCCAAAGAGAAAGATTTCCAAAAGGCCCAGAAGGAGAACTAGAATACAAAAAAGTCTCAGGAATCTACAAAATAACAAAAGAAATCTTAACTCAAGCAAAAAAAGACCTAATTATACTACACCCTCTACCAAGATGTAAACATGATATAGAAATCCACCCAGAAGTAGATCAAACAAACCACGCAAAATACTTTGAACAAGCCAAAAACGGCATGTACATGCGTCAAGCAATCCTATTAAAAATCTTAAACAAAGAACTAAAAGGAAAACAACCTCAAAAACAAAAACAAGAAAACCTCTGGATAGATCTTCCAATAAAAAACGGACAAAAAATTGGAAAAAACTTCCTTTACAAACTAAAAAACGGAACCCTAATAGATCATATAAAATCAGGAAAAGGATTCCAAGTAACAAAAGCCTTAGGCTTACAACACTACAAAGAAACAGCAATGATCCATGCTAAAAACATGTATTCAAGTAGATTCGAAACAAAAGATGTTATAGGAATAAAAGATAAAGAATTAACAGAACAAGAACTAAGCAGGCTAGCACTAGTCTCTGAAAGAGCAACAGTAAACATAATCAGAGACAACAAAGTAGTTAAAAAAGGAAAAGTAAACCTTCCAAATATAATCAAAAATTTCATCCAATGCCAAAATCCAAACTGTATCTCAAGACCAGAACACTTAGAATTCGCACAATCTATCTTCTATGTAGAAAATAAAGAACCATTAAAAGTAAGATGTCATTATTGTGAAACACCTTTAGAAAGAGAAGAAATAGTTCTAATCTAAAAACATTAATAAACTCTAACAAAAACCCACCTAAATGATCTTAGGAAAAATAATAGGAAAAACAACAACCCTGACTTTCAAATTCTTAGTAAATGGTGATGCTAAAAAATTTCAATATATTCAAGCACTATCAGAAGACAACAAATACCTCTTAGCACAAATAACAGAACTAGAAAGAGAACAAGACACCACAGCACATTGTATTGTACTAGGCTACAGAGAAAAAAACATCCTAAGAAAACCATTAAAACCATTAAAACCAAACACAGAAATTCTCTTAGCAGAACCAGACTTCATAAAACAAACACTAGGTTTACAACAAAAAACTTCAGGCTACATAGGATTACTAGACAACTACAACATAAAAGTTCACCTAGACTTAAACAATATAATAACCAAACACTTGGCAATCTTAGCAAAATCAGGTTCAGGAAAAACATACTGTGTATCAACAATCTTAGAAGAACTCTTAGAAAAAAAAGTACCAGTTCTAATAATAGATCCACACGGAGAATATTCTTCTTTAAAATCTCCAAACCCAAAAGACAAAGAAGCAATGCAAACTTTCAATATAAAACCAAAAGCATACGCAGACCAAATCCAAGAATACACACCAACACCAGAATACAACACAGATGCAATACCTTTAAAACTCTCCTTAAACAACACTCAAACTTCAGAACTAACACATCTCTTACCAGCTAAACTATCAAATTCTCAACTAGCAGCCTTATACTCAACACTAAGAAACACCTCAATCCTAAATCTAGACAATCTAATCCTAGAACTTCAAACAATAGAAAATCCAGCAAAATGGACTTTAATCTCAATTCTAGAACACCTTAAATCATCAAACATGTTTTCAGACTACGCAACACCATTACAAGACCTAATAAAATCAAATCAACTAACAATCATAAACCTAAAAGGAACACCCCAAGAATTCCAAGAAGTTATAGTCTACAAACTCTTATCAGACTTATTTAGAGAAAGAAAACTAGGAAACATACCTCCTTTCTTTTTAGTATTAGAAGAAGCACACAACTATGTACCAGAAAGAAACTTTAAAGAAGCAAAATCTTCACCAATAATAAGACAAGTATTTGCAGAAGGTAGAAAATTCGGTTTAGGTGTTGCCTTAATCACACAAAGACCTTCAAGAGTAGACAAATCAGCATTATCACAAGCAACAACACAAATAATTCTAAAAGTAACAAACCCTAATGACATAAAATCAATCTCAAATTCAGTAGAAGGAATAACATTAGAAACAGAAAAAGAAATCAGAAACATCCCAATAGGAACAGCAATGATCACAGGAGTAGTAGACCTTCCGATATTCGTAAAAGTAAGACCAAGAAGAACAAAACACGGAGGAGAAGCAACAACAATAATATCAGAAGAAAAAACCCAAGAAGACTTACTCCCAATAATCCAACAAAAGACCTCCATAAAAGACCTAAAACTAATCCACCCAGACGCACAAATAAAAACAGGCCTAGTCCCTTGCATCTTATATTCTACAAAAGACCACAATTTCTTAATTAATAAATCAACTTCAGAAATAATAACAGACATAGAAACCTCAAGAGGAGTAAAACTTCCAGAACTACAAGTAAGCCAATCAGAATTAAAAGTTTTAAAATCAGCCTTAAACCTTAAAACATTCACACCCTCGCAATTATTTTCAGATTCACAACTACAATTCTCAGAAATCTATGATATAGTAAAAAATCTAACAAAAAAACAAATACTTCAACAAAACCAAGATAAATTCAGTCTTTCTCCAAATTACAAACTATTATCAAACCTACAAGAATATTCTTGCTATGAAAAAGTAAACTATCTCTCCATAAACTTTGACAAAAAATTCCCAGAAAAAAATACAACAGAATACTTCAATAATATACTTAAAAACTTCATAAACATAACAAACTTCAAAGAATGCTTCTTAGTTATTTATCAATTAATTAATTAAATTCTTATACCTTTCTAAATATTTTTCTAATCTCTGTATACCTCTATATTTTTCTAAAATCTCAATTAAATAATCATCAACTTCAACACCCAACTCTTCAAACCACTCCCCTGTAAAATAATTATTAACCTCAACACCAAATTTCTTAAATCCATTTTCTCCTAACAACATAAGGTTAACAAGTTGATTAAGACGCTGATATTCGATCCGTAATTCACCTATATCTTCTTTAGAACCTTCTAAATTAGGTAAATGTTTTTCAAGATTATTTACACATTTCTCCCAGTGTTCTCTAAGAGTACTTTCTACCATAAATATATGTGCATATATAATAATAAATACTTAATCTATATATTCTATATTTTACCTAGTTCAAGAATATTTCAAATAAACTTTTCTATCCATAAAGACCTTCTTAACATTAACACACAAACCTCTAGACTTATCCATTATACTCCTAGAATCCATAAAAGCCTCTCCTAAACAAACCAACTCTCCTTTCAAAGTCAAAACAGCAACTAAATCACCTCTAGAAATATCATCATCTAACTTACTAACACCAGGAACACCTAAATTAGCTCCATGACACAAAGTATCTACTGCTCCATCTAAAATCCAAATTTTTTTCAAGTGCTCAACACCTTTCTCAACAACACCAACAATCCTTCTTATCTCTTTTTCATCCTTAGCTTCATAAGCATCCTTTAACTCATACAAACTAACCCAGTCATGATAATTAAAAGGTCCAGCCTTAGTACGAATTAACTCAGCCATATGAGCCCCACAATCTAACTCTTCACCAACATCATGAACAAGTTTTCGAATATATGTGCCTGCCTCACAACCAACCTTAAACAAAACATCTTTACCCTTAATTTCCAAAATATCTAAATAATAAATTTCTCTTTCTCTTTCCTGCCTTTTAACAGCACTTTTAACAGGAGGAAGTTGCCTTATCTTCCCAACAAAACTTCCACAAGTTTCTCTAATCTCTTCCTCAGAAACATCCTTATGCAAATGCATCAAACAAATATATTCTTTACCAGCTTTCAACAAAGTCTGAACTATCCTAGTAGCCTTCTCAGTAGCCACAGGTAAAACACCAGTTACACCAGGATCCAAAGTCCCAGAGTGTCCAGCTTTATTTACCTTCAAAATCTTCTTTACAAAAGAAGAGACTTCATGTGAAGAAGGACCAGCTAATTTATTTACATTTACAATCCCAAATCTAACCAATTCTTCAACACTCCTATCTTCAGGTTTACATCCGTAATCCCAATTAGTCTCAGCTTCTCTTTTAACCAAAACTTTAGGCTTTCTCTTCTCAAAAGGTAATTTTCCCATAAAAAAATAAAACTATAAACTCTTTTAAACCTTTCCAAAACCTTTATAATAAAACAAAACCAATAACAGAATATGTCTCCAAAACAACAAATAATAAACTTACTAAACAAACACACTAAATTAAAAAAAGAAAAACTATCTAATCTAATAGAAACACCACCACAAAACTTAGGAGACTATGCTTTCCCTTGCTTCATCTTAGCAAAAACCCTAAAAAAACCACCAGTAGAAATAGCAAAACAACTAGCAAAACTACCAAAACCATCACAAATAGAAAAAATCCAAGCAACAGGACCCTATCTAAACTTTTACATTAAAAAAGAATATATCTTAACCCAAAAACAAAAACAAAAAAGAAAAAAAGAAAAAATAATGATCGAATTCTCAAATCCAAACCCTTTCAAAGCATTTCACGTAGGTCATTTAAGAAACACAGTCTTAGGAGAATCAATAAATAGACTACTAACTCAACAAGGATACAAAACAGTTCCAGTTAACTACTACAATGACACAGGAAAACATGTAGCAACTTGTATATGGGGTATAGAAAATCTAAAAACAAAAGAATTAGAAGACAAAGGAGAGCAACTAGGAAACACCTATGCAGAAGCATCAAAAAAAATACTAGACAATAAAACATTTCAACAACAAGCATCAGAAATACACAAAAAACTAGAAAATAAAGATAAAAAATATTTAAACATCTACAAACAAAATTTAAAACACTCAGAAGACCACTTTAACAAAATATACAAAGACTTACAGGTAAAATTTAAAAAAATCTACTACGATTCTAAATTCACAAAAACAGGAAAAGAAATAGTAAACAAACTCTTAAAATTAAAAATAGCAGAAGAATCAGAAGGAGCAATAATAGCAGACCTAGAAAAATATAATTTAAACACTTTAGTTCTCCTAAGAACAGATAAAACAGCAATGTACATAACAAAAGACCTCTCAATGGCAACACAAAGAATAAAAGAATATAACTTAGACAGATCTATATATGTAGTAGGCTCAGAACAAAATCTTCATTTTAAACAGTTATTCAAGTTATTAGAACTAACAGGTTACAAACAAGCAAAAAAATGCTTCCATCTATCTTATGGATTAGTCCACCTTCCAGAAGGAAGAATGTCTTCTAGAAAAGGAAAAATAATACTTTACAATGAAATCAAAAGAAATCTAATTAAAATAATTGACAAAGAAATAAATAAAAGACATAAGGAATGGTCTAAACAAAGAAAATTAAAAGCACAACAAGCAATCTTCTCAGCAGCAATTAAATTCGACATGCTTCTACAAGACCCAAACAAAGAAATAATCTTCGATATAAACAAAGCAATATCATTCGAAGGAGACACAGGACCCTATATACAATATACACATGCAAGAGCTTCCTCAATCTTAAAAAAAGCAAAAACAAAAATAACAGATAAAATAAACTACAACTTATTATCAAATATAAAAGAATCTAACCTAATCTCGAAAATTTCAAAATTCCCAGAAACAATAGAAGCTTCAGCAGAACAATACAAACCGAGCTTATTAGCTCACTACCTCTTAGAACTATCCCATATATTCAATGATTTCTACCATTCCTGTCCTTGTATATCAGAAGACAAAGAACTTCAAAAAGCAAGACTCCTTCTAGTCAATAAAACAAAAGAAATCATATCTCAAGGATTAAGCCTTCTAGCAATCCAAGCCCCAGAAGAAATGTAAAGCTTTATATATCACTTCTATTTCCATATTTTTGGTGATTCAAAAATGCCAATAATAGGATTTAATCTAGATAAAATAAATGTTGAAAAAACAAGCGCAATAAAAGGAAAAATACAAATTAAAAACGACTTAGGAATAACAGACATAGAAACAGAAAAAATAACCTTTGGTTCTGAACAGGACGTTCTAAAATTAAATTTCAAATACAAAATAGACTACGAACCTAAATTAGGAAATATCTCAATAAAAGGACATATTCTTTATTTAGCAGAAAAAAAAGAAAAAGATAACATCCTAAAAGAATGGAAAAAAGACCAAAAACTACCAAACGAAATAATGCCTTTAATTTTCAACACAATATTAGCAAAGTGTAACATTAAAGCATTAACATTGTCGCAAGAGGTAAATCTACCTCCGCATATCAGTCTACCTAAATTACAACCAAAAAAATAATTTCTTTTTCTTTAATTTAAAACCCAAAACTCCTTCTAAAAAAACTTATTCAGATCTTTCCTTTCTTCTTGCCTTTTAGAAGCCTCTTCCCAGGAACACTTCTCCTTCTTCATAATCTTTAAAATATCAACCTCTTTTTCCATAATCATCAAATAGAAAAAGCTACTATATAAACATTCACAGATTTTGTAATATATTTTCAATCCCGATACACCCATAAAGTTAAACTCTAAGTTCTCAACAAAAAGTTACAACTAAACCTTTTTAAATCCCCTTTAATTTAATCAAATTCATGTTTATTAGAACTAAAAAAATCAAAAACAATGAATACGCCTACTTAGTAGAAAACAAACTAAATAAAAGAAATAAAAAGATCAAACAAAAAACAAAAAAATACTTAGGAAGAGTATACAAACTCCCTAAATTAGACAACCAAACATTCAAAAATAATTCTAAAACAAACAAAAACATAATTAAAACCTTAATAACTTTAGAACTAAAAAACCTGGGCTTTAAACAAACAAAAAACACCTTTAAAAGTCAAGATCTCTCAGTAGACCTAAATACCTTAGCAGTCTTAAATTCAAAGCAAAATCAAGTATCTATTGAACTAAATCAAGGCTTCCTTAACTACCACACATTAAATCAAATCCTTAACTACAAACAAATCCAAGGTAGCAGAAAAGAAGTCTCAAAACACCTGGCAGATGCATTAGTTTCAGCAGGTTTAGATATAGGTAGTCAAACCTTCTTATTGCTGTTTAATAAACTATATCCAGGCTTAATTCCTAAGAATGTTCTTAATAATTCTTAGTGCCTAACTAACCTATTCTCACCTTCGACAACAGTTTCTAACTCTTCCGACAACCCGACAACATAAATCTTTATATTTCTATCCCTCTTCCGACAACCATGACAGAAGATATCTTTAAAGAAAACGTTAAACTCTCTTTTTCTAGGTCTAGAGCCCATATAGATAGCTTAGAAACCCAAATTAAGGTCCAAAATGCTGAAATTCAAGCTTTAAAAGCTAAAATCGACAAGCTTCTTTCGACACTTGAGAAGCCTTCCGACATAGAAAAACCAGTTTCTGAGCCTCAAAAACCTCAAATTACTAAGAATTCCAACAATAAAAAAATATTTTCCACTGGAAATAAAGGGGTCTTTCGACAGACACTCGACAGACAATCGACAACCTTTCGACAACCAGACAATCAAATACACTCACTCGAAGACCTAAAAACAGACTTTATCAACCGATTTAGAAGCCTTACAGACAAAGAATTCATGGTTTTTATGGCAATTTACCATCTAGAGGAAGAATTACAGCGTCCAATCACATATTCCGACATAGCAGCTAAACTCAAACTCTCACAAAGCTCCATCAGAGACCATATTTCAGAGATTTTACTCAAAAACCTCCCCATTTCCAAGGAAATCTCGACAAATAGGCGAGTTTATCTCACTATTAAGCCAGAATTAAGGGATTTAGAGCTCATGGACAAGCTTTTACGCATAAGATACCCTACTCCTACAAAACAATCCACACTTTTTGATCTATAATTTACTCTCACTTCAGCTAACATTCAATAGATTTAGCTATCTTTTCGACAATCTTTCGACACTTCGACAATAGAATTAGACAAAATTAACTCTCATATTATAACTTTATTTAAAACTTCAAAATAATCGTTCACTTAACATTCATATTGTCCAGTGAACCATCTAAACAGCCTTAAAATAGTCTAAAACCCCTTATTTCATCCAATATAATTGTTAACAATTAGTAAACTATGCGCAAACTTTACATAACCTATACGTTCACATGCGCCTATGGAATATCTATTTACGTTTAACTTTACGTCAACTTAACATCCAAAAATTATATAAACAAGCAAATCTAAAAATAAACTATGTTTGGTATATTCAAAAAAAAGGATGATCACAAATGGAATCACTTGCATCTTTCTCTATCTAATTCTTTTGGTAATATTAAGCAAGATATCTCAGACATATACGCAAAAATTGTTAATTCAAAAGAAGATTTTTCAACAGAATTAAAACAAGCCCATAGACGAATGGATAAGATAGAGGGTATGATCGAAAATATCCTAAGATTCAAAGATAATGAGGAACCTGAAAAGATAAAGCCTAAAAAAATAAAGATAAAAGAAATAGAATCAGAACAAGAAGAAACAGAAGAAGAAATATACGATGACCCTTTAGAAGAAGAAATCGCAAAAGGTGCTGACCCTGTATGGAGTCATTTAACGCCTTTACAACAAATTTTATTAATATGTACTACTAAACTATCAAAAGAAGGGTCTCGCCAATGGATTACTTTAAAAGGACTAGCAAATGAAGTTAATCCAAATAGAGATTATTCTGAAGTAAGGTCGTTAATTTCAAGTTATACGGACAATTTAATGGATTTGGGCTTTCTTATGAAAAAGAGAAGAGGCCGTCAAACTTGTATTTCTCTAACAAAAAAGGCACTTAAACATATGCCAAAAGGAAAAGAATTAGAGAAATTTATTATATTTCTAAGAGAAGGGCAAGTTAAATTTATATCTGGAAGAAAACGAAAGAAAGTTAAAAATTAAACATTAAAATGATCTCTGAACAACTTTTGGAAGATTTTTTAACTGAAAACCTAGACTTAATAGAATCAGGTCTATCTCTAATAAAAAGACAGTTTCCAATAGGAAGAAGGATTGATTTATTATGTAAAGACAAATTCGGAAAACTTACAGCAATAGAAATAAAAATAGTAGCAGATCAACCGTCCATTAAACAAGTATTATCTTATAAAGAAAATATACAACTTATTTTACCAGAAGCAAAAATGAGACTGTTTCTAGTCTGTTTAGATACAAAAAAGGATGTAGAAAAGCTCTGTAAAAAGAATAATATAAAATATGTGCAAATAAAAGATAAGAGAATCCCTAATTATGGTGATTTTACACACCTCCCTAGAATCCAAAGATCAATCATTTACTACATTTTCACAAAAAAACAGCCATTAGTGGCTGATTCTAACTTATTAGCTTTGTATTTTAGATTACCTGAAAAAGAAATAATTCAACATATGAATGAAATAAAAGAAAAAACCAAACTAAATATAGAAGATTCATATAGCAAAACAGGTGTCACATGGTATCATATTAAACTCTAAATTCTGCTAATAACTTTTAATCAATTCTAAAAAATTAAATCTAATACGTTTTAGACATAGGCAACCTTAAACTCTTCCCATATTCTATATTATCTGGATTAAATTCCCCCCTATATTCAGGATTTAAGTAATTAAAACGTTCAACAGAACCCTTAAAATTATCCCATTCATCACCACTATAGTCTGTTTTCCAAATATTAAATAAAGTATCTCCTTTTTTTACAGTATATTCAACACGATCCCTAAGATAATACAAATCAAACATATTAGTCGTATCTGCCACAGCTTCACTAATAAATTCCCTACTAGGCTTAGCTGCCCATACTAATCCACAAAGACAAAGAGTAGGTATTCCTACTTTTAAAGCAGTTCTAAGTCCAGAAATCATATTCTTACTTTTAAACTTTCTACGCCTCTTACCTAACATTTCCATATCTCTTTTTCTTTCAAAAATTGTTACCATTTTAACTTCCAATTCCTATTAATCCGCCCTTTATAAACCTTTCTATTTTAACTACTAACACATAATAAACAAAAAAAGATTAAAACCTTTAAGCTTTGATAAAAAAATTATTTTCTAGATTCCATCAAACTATCAATCGTTTTTCTACTCGGGCATCTTTCAACAATTTCCACATTTAACCTGTCGTCCGAAAATATGGTCAATCCTTCTTTAGTACCAACACACCTATTATTAGTTAAACCGCAAAAATAGCCATTTGCATCGTTAGTATAACCGCTTTCTGGCATTTGTTTTTTAATGCTACTTTTATACATATTCGTACAAAATGCTCTACAGTCGTATATCTTTGACATCTTTCTTTCCTCCTTACTTTCTTCACTATTATATAATAACAACCAATATATAAACTTTTCTACCCATTCACAAAACCCTACATTTCCCTCTAGATCCCAACCTTTTTCACCTAAATCCTATATAAAAACCCTAATTTCCTAATTCTAGCGAATTAAGCCATAATTCATAAGATTTATAAAGATATTACATAATGCATATTATATGAGATGGGACCAGGCATTGGAAAGGGTTGAAACTCGTTTGAAAGTCGAAGGAAAGAGTCCCCACACTGTTGACATGTACCTGTTGTATCTTCGAAAGTTTTCAGAGTTTGTTTCTAAGAATCCTAGGAAAGTTGAGTT
>CAYFGV010000016.1:0-13670 GCA_964342845.1 Candidatus Woesearchaeota archaeon | reverse complement strand
ATCCAGGAACTTACTCGTTCCTAAAATCAAAACTCCCGTTAACTTAACAATGCATCATTGCCCCATCTTCAAATTAGAATTATGTCCAAATTGCACTAACAAATCTACTTTTACATTAGGAACATCACAAGCACCATAACAACTTCCACCCCAGATAAAAATCTCAGCTTTTGTATTTTTCCTCAAAAAATCAACAACTTCAGTTGCTTTAGGCTTTAAACCATCTGGTAATTGAACACAAACAGTTTTAGCTTTAATTTTTTTGACTTCTTTAACTACTTTATCTAACTCTAGATCATATTCCATAAAAAAAATTTAATTTTAAAATATTTAAAAGTATTAGATTGACTTGGAAGTGGTAACAAAAACGAAAGGTTTATAAAGAGAAAAAACACCTAAATTTTAACAAAAAGGAGAAAATAAAATGGAAATAGAACAAGAAAATTTTAAAATAACCAAAAAAAAAGAAAAATATGAGCTCTTGCTCGGAAACCAATGCAAAACCCACTTTCGGGAAGATGTTAGGTTCTTAGAAAAAGGTCCGAAAAATCCAGAAATTAGTGGATACTTCTATAATGAAAATGAAAATGAATTTCAAGAAAAGATCAAATTATTAGAAGATTATACTTCAGATCTAAATACAGAAGGAAAAGTAGCAACAGAAAAAATTAGAAATGAGCTAGAACTAAAATTAGGAAAAGATACGTGGGTTACACTATCACTACCTAAAAACATTTAAATTCTTTCTTACTTATTTTCTTTTATGGATTTCACCCAAAAAGTCTACCAAAAAACAAAACAAATTCCAAAAGGAAAGATTTCTACATATAAAGATTTAGCCCACTCATTAAACTCTAAAGCTTACAGAGCAGTTGGAAACGCATTAAACAAAAACCCTCACAAAGAAGTGCCATGTCATAGAATTATAAAATCTAATGGAGAAATCGGCGGATTTGCAAAAGGTACAAAAGAAAAAATTGAAATTCTTAAAAAAGAAGGAATAGAAATTAAAAATAATAAAATAAACCTTAAAAAATATTTACATAATTTTCAGAAACATATTTAAATATAGTATCTAATTAAACAACCTATGAATATAAAAAAATCACAAGTATTAGAGATTTGTAAAAAACTAAAAAAAGAACTAATAGAATATTACCTACTAGGAAGAGGAGGACATAACGAAAACTATTTAATCGAAACAAAGCAAGGTAAACTAGTTTTAAGAATCGAAAACAACTTGCAATTCAAAAATTTAAAAACAGAATATAACTTTCTAAAGAAAACAAAAGGAAGGTTAGGACCCAGAGTTTACTATTTTGACAACTCTAAAAAATTGATTCCAAGAGATTTTATAATACAAGAATTTATAGAAGGAAAACACCCAGAAAAGATTACAAAGGACATTATAATATCAATGGCAGAGTGGTACAAGAAATTACACAAAGATAAATCCAACAACATTCCAACAAAAGCTAAAGAAAAAAATATATATTCTTTAAATAAATATATCAAAAACCATACCGTAAGAAGATACAACAAATTCAAAAATACATTAAATAAAGAAACATTAGATGAATTAGATAAACTATTTGTAGCTTCTTTTAAAATAATAAATAAAAATGACAAAATATTCAGCAAAAGAAGATATTTTTCCTTAAATCATGGAGATCCAACAAGACAAAATATTTTTTACAAAAAAGGTTCTCTAAAATTAATCGATTGGGAGTTTGTAAGATATGACCTAAAAGAATGGGATTTGGTTTTCTTTGTTTGGGCTTATGATTTAAATAATAAAAGAAAAGAATTATTTCTTAATAAATATAACTACAAAAAAACCACAAAAGCAAAAAAACAATTTGAAATTATTTATCTAACTCATTGTCTAGATATGCTAAATTGGAGAATAGAAAGACTAAACTTAATTTATAAGAAAAAGATAAATGCAAGTCAGATGTATAACACAGAAGAAGAAATGCTAAACGGAATTTATGAAGATATACCAAAACTAAAGGAGTCTATCAAAAGATTTTCTAACCTTTCAAAACCTTAAACAACCTATCCAAATTAATTTCAAACCCACAAACAGGATTCTCTAACTTAAACTTACCCAAAAGCCCAGGACAAATCTCACCAACAACCCCAACTTTTTTACCTTTAACAATAATTAAACCAACCCTTCCAGAAATAAACTGATCTCTTTCAACTGAATCAACCTTACAATCTACTCCCAACAACCTAAAAACACCATCTAAAATTTGTTTAGCTTCAGTAAACCCAGCTTTTGAATGACAACTTAAAACACATAAATTACTCTCTTCATTAGAATCTAAGAAAACATCTCCAACTTCATAAATCTTCTGCGGATACTCGTAATGTTTATTATTCTTAAAAACTTCTAACAAACTAGGTATCATCCAACGACGCAAAACATTATACTCAACATTTAAAGCATTCTCAAGCTCAACCACATCTTCACATTGATTCTCAGCAGAAGTTAAATTATTTGTATTGACTTCCATATAACCAAAACCAACCATTAAAGAAGAAACCTTTTCCTTAAAAACTTCAAAAGAATCTTCTTCACCAATAGTTGAAACATTTGGAATCTCTTCTAAAAAATTCTCATAACCATAAGCAATTGCAACATCCTCAGCTAAATCAACATTATTCATAACATCAACTCTATAACAAGGCACAGAAACATAAGGAAGCTTAACATCATAACCCATCTTTCCTAACAACTTTTTAACATCTAAATCCCTCAACTCTAACCCCAACAACTTATTCACAGCCTTAACATCAATCTTCATTTTAGTAGTACCTAAATCAGGATAACTCTTCCCACCAACTTTAATAGAATAAACATCAGCACCCCTATCCAACAAACCAGTAACCAAAATATTCAAAGCCTTTTCAACAGCAACAGAATCTAAACCAGTTGCATCTATAAACAAATTCTTAGTTTTATCAGTAACACGAGTATGTTCAGAATTTATTATCGGCGGCATAGATAAAACCTTTCCTTCAGCATCCAACCAAATAGGATATTCATCAAAACCTTCCAATAAATGAGCATAATCTCTTCCCTTAGGATGAGCACTTAAAATTCTACTCAAACTCAACTCTTTATCCATTTCCAAAGGAATAAACTTAAAATTCTTCTTTTTAGTTGTATAATTCAAAGGAAAATTCATAGTATCTAAATCATAAACACCAATAGAAACCTTTTTCCTATTCCTTCCATGAGTAGCATGCAATTTCTCTTGAACTTGCATTAAACTTTGAACAGCAGCATCAGTTAAACAAACATTTTTAACAACAGCACAAGCAACATAAGGTCTAACCTTATCAACTTTTTTATCAACCTTAACCTTATAATTAGATTTCTTAACTTTATACTTCCTCAAACCTGTCTTAACTCCTATAAAAGAACTTAAAGCCCTAGCAAATCCTTCTGCATTTAACATGTCAGGTCTATTAGGAAAAATTTCAACATTAATTTCATCACCAGAAACACCTTCTAAATCAGTTCCCATCATAGAAATCCTATCTTTTAAAACATCATCAGAAACTTTTTTTCCAACTAATCCAAAAATATCCTTTTTACTCAGTGTTATACTTGGCATTATACCTCTCTAAACTATTTCTTAATTCTTTTAAAGCTTTCCTAGCACTAATCCAACCAACGACTTTAACCTTCTTCCCTTCCAAATCTTTATAATGTGTAAAAAAATGTTCAATTTCTTTCAAGAAATTCCTAGGCAATTTACCATAACTCTTAACCTCATTAAAATTAGGATCCTTCAAAGGAACACCAATTAATTTATCATCTTTGTTTTTGCCATCTTTAATCTTTAACATTCCAATAATTCTCAACTCAACCAAAGTCAAAGGATACAACTCTTCCCCAACAATTAAAACATCACAAGCATCCCCATCATTAGCTAAACTTCTAGGAATAAAACCATAATTAACAGGATATTTGAAAGCAGTATGTAAAACCCTAGAAAGCATAACACCACCACTCTCCAAATCCAACTCGTATTTATTTCCAGAACCTTTAGGAATTTCCACAACAGCTTTTATTTTACCTAACTTTCCAGGATCTATATCATGCCATAAATGTTTCATAGTCATGTTTTAATTTAAACAACCCTGTCTTTTAAAACTTTCTTTTTTCTAGGTAAATAACTCTCTTCTGAAACAACTTTAATATCTAAACTCTTTTCAGCATCTTCTCTTGCTCTTCCTGCTATCCTACCACCTTCTTTTGCAGCTTTCTTACTTTGCACAAAACCTTGAGCATTTCTTTTCCTTGTTGATTCTGTTGTTAATCTTTCTCCAAGCATACCAAAAATTAATTCTAAATCTGTCATATGATCTCTTAAATTTTGATTTTTAAACTTAGGATCTAAACCTTTAATCTTTTTATGAGATTTAATTGGCACACCAAATGTAGCTTGAGAAATTTCATTTGTTAAAATAGCAAACTCTTTATTTTCTTTAACACCTCTTTGTTTCCATTCATCTGTTAATTCTTGTCTTATTGCTATTCCTCTTATTCTTTTATCAATCCAATCTTTAGGATATCCTTTAAGTTCATAATATTTCTTAGCCCTATCTTGAGCTAATTCAGGATTCTCTATCTCTTGCACCCTTTCATAACCAACCTCTGCTAACCATCTTTTAAAAGGTTCAGCTTTTTTAGAAGGAATAGATTGAATAATTCTAAACATATTTTCTGTATTAGCGCAATCAGTTTCTCTTAATTTACCATCTTCAGCAACTAATTTCAACCGGTGACAATTTGTCACCACTTCACTTCCTTCGTCTCTTAATCTTTGACTCAATTTATTCCAATACTTTCTAGAATCAGAAGAATCTACTAAAACACTAACAACATCAACCACCGAGAAAAACCATTCATCTTTATACCACAATCTCCTAATCTCTTTTCCCTGAAATACAACTAAAGCTTCATCTTTATCCATAATATAAGGTAGCTTAACAACTTTATAAACCTCACGCACGTGTAAAAATCCTTGCAATGCTAAGAAGTTACTAGCTTTTTTCTGTAAATAAAGCCATCGGAGCTTATACTTACAATATTCCAAAATTCTAGTATTTTATTTTAAAAAACATTTTCTTAGAAACTTATTTATTTTTTAAAAGTAGTAACAAAAACGAAAGATTTATAAAGAGAAAAGACCTCTTAATTTTAATTAAATTTGGAGGGAAATAATATGTTAAAAAGAATGGAAATAGAAGATTATAATCCTAAAAGAGGAATAACTGAAACAGTAGGATCTCTTGATGTTCTCGGGATTAATGTAAAAGGAAATCATTATATAGTCATGAAAGAAGAGTTTGAAAATCCTAAACATATAGGAGAAAGAATAATGGCACCTGATAAAGCATACAGGATGGTAGAATATAATCCGAATACAAAGATTGCGACAGTAGAGGAAGTAACTGATGAATCTTTGCTTAAAAGAATTGGAGTAGAATTCTATATGGAGGATTTTGATTTCAATTTGGAGAAATTCTGTAATGAGAAAAAAGACGAATTATTTGATGAATACGAATTCTCTAGCTGGATAGAAAAAAACAAGTTAGTTGATGAAGAATAGAAGAAAATTAACTTCTTTTTTATTATTCCTTTAAAATCTTTATACCCAACACTTCATCTCTTTTAGCTGTTTCAAATCATTCTTAAATAAATCTCTAATATCTTTCAAACCATAATAACCCATTAAAATTCTATCTGAACCAGGCCCCCAAGCCAAAACAGGAACCCATTTGCCTAACAAAGGAATCACAACTTCAGGTCTAAAAATACCAGCACCACCAAGCTCCATCCAAGTACCCTTCTCTGGAACATAAACATCTATTTCAACAGAAGGCTCTGTATATGGAAAATAAGCAGGTCTAAATCTAACCTTTTCATAACCCATCTTACTAAAAAACTGCTTCAAATAACCAAGTAAATGTCTAAAATTAGCTCCTTCATCTACAACTATACCTTCAGTCTGATTTAACTCAAACAAATGACACCAATCCAAAGCTTCATTTCTATAATTTCTTCCCAAAGCAAAAAACTTAGCAGGAAATTCCTTTAACTCAGCCAAAGTCTTAGCACTTAACACAGTAGTATGAGTACGTAAAACAGTTTTCTCAGCTTCTTTAGCATCCCATTTATATCCCCAAACATCTTCATGCATTTTTTTAACATTAGAAGACAACTTAGGCAACTTACTTTTAGATTTAACAAAAAAAGTATCATGCATTTCTCTAACAGGATGATCCTGTGCAGTAAATAAAGCATCAAAATTCCAAAAACCAGAATTAACAATATCACCAGTCATCTCTTTAAATCCCATCTCAACCCAAATTTTTTTCATAAGATTATTTGCTTCTTTAACAAAATGTCTTTTTCCAGCATAAACCTTAGGAACATTAACAGAAACATCATACTTTCTAAACTTCTTCCCTTTCCAATATCCACTCTTAAGCATAGCAGGAGTTAAACTCTCAATATACTTTCCTTTCAATTTCAACTTACTCAACTCCTTACCTCTCTTAGTCAAAGTAATCACCTTCTCCTTAACCATATCAACCTTAACAATTTGCTTCCTCTTCTTCAACTCATTAAAAGCATACTTCTCTTCATCACTTAACTCTTTAATCTCTAAAGGCAACACAGAAAAAAACTTTTCTTCTAAAGAAGTCTTACTTAAAAAACCTTTACCAGTTTCTGTTATAGAAATCAAACCATTATCAAAACCAATACATCCTTTCTTCTTTAATAAACCCAAAGAAATATTCACTTCATTTTTATCTAAACCACTAACTTGCTGTAATTTATCTAAACCCATCTCTCCTTTCAAACTCTCTAAAAACTTCCTCTCAGGCAAACCTTCTTTCAAATATTTTTCCCCATTCTTATCCAAAGAAATAACCTCTTTAACAGAACTCTTAATCTTTAAAACATTCTTATTTTCTAACCACTGAATAGCTCTTGTAACTTCAATCTCTTTTAAACCACTTTCAGAACTTAATTCTTTAACGCTCTTACCATTTTTCAAAAAACTAATTAAACTCCTCTCCAAAGGATGTAACTTATCAATCAAATCTTTCATAATTTAACTTTAAAACTAAAGAATATTTAAAACTTGTGATTACTTTAAAAATATTTCTTAACAGCTCTCTCAACATAATATGAAAAAGAAAAAGGATATCCAATAGACTTTTCACGCAGTTCATCCAAGCCCAAATCCTCTATAGCTGCTACATTAGAAGCACAGTTCAAAATATAGTAATCTAAAAAATCACCAACAGTCATGTTAGAATGCTTGTCAGCCATTTCTTTTAATTTATCTTTCAAATCAGCTGCAGCACCTGCTGCATCCCCTCTGCGTATCTTCCTTAACCCTTTAGAATTCTGACCTACACCACTCACAACAAGCCTTGTTCCATTCTTATGATTCCTACCATTCCCCAAAAAAACCATGCCAAAATGCTTACTTTTTTCCTTTAAAATACTTTCCTTTAACCAATAGAACTCCTGACAAAACTCCAAAAACTACAGATAAATAAAATAAAGCATAATAAAGACCCATAAAACCCATATTTACTGGAGAATAATCCAAAATATTCAAATAATTACTTAAACTAATAAAATACAAACTAGCAAACAACAAAAGTATTGACACCAATAGTACCATCAGATATATATTTGAGGGTCTTTTAATCATAAATCTAATAGAATAAAGTTATTTATATAACTTTCTCTAATTTAAAAAACACGCCTAACTATTCCACTTAAACTCAAACAAATCATTCACTGCTTTAGCAAATAAAGTTGTATTTGACCAAACACCTATATCATAAGAATCATGAACTTCTTCGCCATTAAGCATAAATAATATCTCTTTAGAATCTACTACTACAAATCTTGAATCTAAATCTTTAATTTCTTTAAAGTCAGCATACTTTCCTAAACCCTTAACCAATTCTTTATCTCCACAAGGAGCAGCCACTCTAATTTTAACA
Organism: Candidatus Woesearchaeota archaeon; assembly: GCA_964342845.1. GTDB lineage: Archaea > Nanobdellota > Nanobdellia > SCGC-AAA011-G17 > CAYFGV01 > CAYFGV01. Next base: position 5,615 of record CAYFGV010000016.1, on the reverse strand, counting down.
CCTTTATCACTTAACTTTTTCAAAGTATATCCTAAATTTTCAATTTTTCTATCTAAACCTTTTTCAGTTGTAACAATAACAACAGAATTCTTAGCTTTTCTAATCATACTTTCAGCATGATTAAGCAAATTTCCTCTGCCTTTAATAGCTCCAGATATAGCAGATGAGTCAATATGTGTAACTCCATCATTAAATAGCAAATTCAACTCATTAAAAATAGGAGCTTTACTAACATTGCCAACCATCTCTATTTTACTCTTAGCATCTGTATTAATATTTTTTTTAACTCTTTCTATAACTTCTTTAGGCTCAACAGCTAAATATTTTATAGGTTTACCTAATTTCATAACAATAAAGCCTCTTTTCTCTAAAGACTCTAAAACATCATAACATCTTGATCTTGGTACATTACTTATTTCAGCTAATTCTCCAGCTGTAGCTTGTCCTTTACTTAATAAAGATATCCAAATCTTTGCTTCATACTCATTTAAATTAAATGAGCCTCTTATTTTCTTAACAAAATCTTCTTTCATTATCATATTTTATCACTAAAATAGAACAATTATGTTATTTATAAAGCTTTCGTTTTTAGTCATTAGAGGGTAATAAAAACATACCAAATTTCATAGTCGATTATACTATAATAGTTTATTATAAACTAGGTTCATTAAAACCTATCACTATCTTCTTCTCATTTTTTTCTACATAAAAATCATCAGAATCTATAACGCCGTCAACAATATCACTCAAACTACTTCCTCTTTTAATACCTTTTAAACATTTAAGACGATTAGAAATCAGATGCTTATACATACCACTCTCAGAAACTATTTCTCCTGTAGAGACCATATACTCTACTTCATTAATCTTAGCTACACGATTACTATTTTTTAAACTAATTTGACCATCATAAGGTACAATACCAACACAAATACGAATTTCTCTTACCATTTCCTTCCAAAAAAGATAAATCCAATAGTTTATAAATATTACTATCTAAATTAATAAAACACAATGAAAAAAGCAAAAAAAATATTTCTAATTGCCTTAGTAATAATTTTACTAATATTCATTCTAGGATTTCTAGAACTTTCAAATCTAAAAGAAAATATAAGTATATTTATTATTACTTACAGTTATCCAGCTATATCCATAATCTCTTTTATGGCAGATATGTTATTCCAACCAATAGGCCCAGATATTCCAATCATTGCAGGTATAATTGTAAAACTAAATCCTACTTTAGTTTTATTATCAGCATCACTAGGAAGCATAACAGCAAGTTTCATCTCTTATTTTATAGGTAAAAAATATGGTTTACCCGGATTTAAAAAAATAGTAAGAAAAAGATATCAAAAATATCATGATTTATTTAATAAATATGGTTACTATGGTTTATTTATTTCTGCAGTATCACCAATACCTTATGTACCTTTTTGTTGGTTCTCAGGAATCTTCAAATTAAAAATAAGATACTTTGTATTAATAGGAATAATCCCAAGAATAATAAGATTCACAGCAGTTGCTTTAATAGCTTTAAGTTTAATATAAAAAATATCTTAAATCAATAACCCAACCAAATATCCAGCAAAACACCCAACAGTTAAATAAGGCATTGCAGGATAAAACTTATTCTTCTTACTATAAAAAAACAACAAAAGCAAAGCAATAGCAGCAAATAAAATAACTAAAAAAGCATCTAAAACACCTGTACTTTTTAAAACAACTCCAACAAACAACATAGGAAAACCAATATCTCCTCCACCTAAAATAGCAGTTTTCTTTCCTTTGTCATAAGGAATCATTAATCCAGCAAATACTTTAGCTTTACTCTGAAATTTAGCCAAAGAAATCATATGTTTAGTCTTCCAAACTGCAACCATATCATAAATACTAATCAAGATTAATAAGATAAAAATAGCTAACAAACCCATTAAAGGAACAAACAAACCAGCAATCCCAGAATAAATAAATAACTCTGTAAAATTATGAACATAAACATTTGGTTTAAACACTTTAAAAACAGCTAACACTGCAGCTAAAACAAGAGCAATACTTTGACTAACAAAAGCCCCAAAAGCTATTAACATAGTAATCACAGCACCCAAAAAAAACCAAGCCTTCCAAAGTTTTAAAACACCAAGTTTCATAATCAACAAAGCCAAACCAGTAGCAATAATAATTGCAATAGCAATAGGAATATAAGAAGTTTCTTCTTCAATTTCAGGCCTTTCAATTCCATAAGGCAATTCTTCAACAGCAAGATACTTACTAACAACTAAAACACCAACTAATTGTGCAATTACAAAAAACATCACCAACCATAAAGTTACATATAAACCGTGTTTCATACAATAACTTCAATTAACTTGTTTAAATACTTTTCCTTACCTCAACCTTATAGTCTCTAAATTTTTAGGTGCAGCTGTTTCTATTCTCAACTGTCTATGAATAGTTGAAGCCATTTCTAAACATCTAGAACTCTCACCATGGATAAAAATAACCTTCCTAGGTTTAGGATTAACGTGATTCAAATAATTCATTAATTGCTTATATGTTGAATGCCCTGTAAGCCCATGCAAAGAATGAAACTCTGCCTTAACTTTAAGAATTTCTTGTTTATTTCCACCAGAACTAAAAGCAAAATCTCTCTCACCATTCTCTAATCTTCTTCCAATAGAACCTTCTCCTTGATAACTAGTCAACACAATAGAATTTTTAGGATCATCAGATAAATTCTTAAAATATTCTAAAGAAGCTCCACCTGTAAGCATTCCAGAAGTAGCTACAATAACACAAGGTCCTCCTTGTTCAATAACTTGCCTCATTTCTTTTTGACCAGCTATATGCTTAAAAACTTTAGATAAAAAAGGATTAGTATCTTTATGAAAAATCAACTTTCTAATTTTATTATTAAAATAATCAGGATGAGCAGTATGTATAGCAGTAACATCCCAAACCATTCCTTGAATATATACAGGAACATCTTTCAGCTTACCTTCTCTAATCAACCTCTCTAAAATAATCATTATCTCTTGTGACCTTCCAACCCCTAACACAGGCATTAAAACCTTACCACTTTTGTCTAAGGTTCTCTTAATAATATCAATCAAAAAATCTTCAGATTCTTGTCTTGTAGCAGAAGTTTCATCTTTAGTACCATAAGTAGCCTCTGTCATCAAAGTTTCAACTCTAGGAAATTTTGTCACAGCAGGTCCAAGTAAATTACTCAATTCATAATTCATATCACCAGTATAAACAAAATTATGCATTCCATCTCCAATATGTAAGTGAGCAATAGCACTCCCCAAAATATGTCCAGCATCGTAAAAAGTCAATCTAACATCTGGAGTAATATCAGTAACTTCTTCATAACCAATACATATAGTGTGCTTAACCATCTCTTTAATTTCAGCACTAGTATACAAACTCTTTTTAGCCTCTTTATGAGCAATACCAATCATGTCCAAAGCCAACAAAGCCATAACATCTCTTGTAGGAAAAGTGCAATAAATAGGACCTTTATATCCATATTTAAATAACAAAGGCACCAACCCAGAATGGTCAATATGTGCATGACTGATAATAACAGCATCTAAACTTTCAATTCTAAATTCTGGTGTATCAAAAAAAGGATAAGCATTATCTTCAGAAGCAGCAACATCCATCCCACAATCTAATAAAATTTTACTCTCAGGAGTTTGCAACAAAAAACAACTTCTACCTACTTGCCTCGCAGCCCCTAAACAAGTGATTCTTATCCATGTTGGTTTTGCACTTCTTCTCTCACCATATATTCTTTCCCCAACTGTATTCAAAAATTTCTTTCTATAATCATTATTTTCATACAAAACATGCCTAATGCTTTCAATAATTTTACTCCTAATAGCTGGAATTCTTTTAACCAAAGGCACCCACAATGTTTTTTCTCTAATTAATTTTAACAATTCACCTTGTTTACCAATAGCTAAACCAGGTTTTTCAACTTCAATAGTCACAACACTTCTTTGAGGATCAAAAATAATATTTATATTTCCTGCTTCATCAGGTATCAATTTGCTAATTTCATCTTCAGCTTTTTCCAGGTCTGATGTCATAGAAGGATCTGGTCTCACCTCAACTCTTTTCTTTATAGTATTAACTATCTCTCTAATAATAGTATTATGATTAAGAAAGAAGTCTCTACTTTTAGTGTAAATCACTATATTAGCGCCTTCAAAGCCAGTTGTGCTAACATTAGCATTTGCTGGCAACATTTCTTTAATTTGTTCCAGAATTTTAATCATTTTATCTCAAAAAAAGTTTTTTATTCTAAAGTACTTATTAATCTTCTTGTAGGAAGCCTTTCAGCTCCTTTTTCTGTTATAACTACAACATCTACACCCTCACCACTAGCTGCATCTCTCTTCATAGCAGCATTAACAGACTTGACAGCTAAATCAACACCTTTCTTAATATCCATGTTTTTATCATATAATGTTTCCAAAACACCATAAGCAAAAACAGAACCAGAACCAGTAGAAGTAAAATCATCTACTCTATTAATTGAACCATCAATCCCTAAATCATATAAACTAAAACCATTAATAGCATCCTTACCACCCATTAAAAATCCAACAATACCAGGAACCATACTCATCTTCCTTATATTAGCATAAACTATTCCAGACAACAAACTAGCTGCTTCTTTAACTTTAACATCTTTTCCAGTTCTGATTCTTTTTAATCTCAACTCAGCTTGTATCAACTTAGTTATTAACTGAGCATCAGAAACCAAACCAGCCATAGTAATAGCTATTTTGTCAGTAATTTTATGAATTTTCTGAAATTTCTTATTAGCAATCATATACCCAGCAGTAGCTCTTTTATCTGCTGCTAACACAACACCATCTTTACAAACAATACCGATAGTTGTTGTTCCTGTCTTAAGTTTTGTCATATCTTCCATTTAGTTTCAACCTTTTTAGAAAACTAATAATTTAATAATCTAAGTTATTTATAAACTTTATGGTTTTAAAATATATAAAAAAGAAAAAAAGAAATTAAGATTTCTTAACAAAGTCTGTACACATACCAGCTGCAACAGTTTGACCTGCATCTCTGATAGCAAATCTAGACATATGTGGAATCTCAGATTGTTTTTCAATAACCAGTGGTTTTGTAGGTATCAACTTAACAATTCCTGCTTCACCATTCTTTAGCAAATCAGGTTTTTCTTGTAAAGTTTCACCAGTAGCTGGATTAACTTTCTTAACTAGTTCTCCAAATCTACATGCAACCTGTGAAGTGTGTATATGGAACACAGGCGTATAACCAACAGTTATAACACTAGGGTGATTCAACACAACAATCTGTGCAGTAAATTCTGAAACAATAGTCGGAGGGTTATCAGTATGTCCTAAAACATCTCCTCTAGCTATGTCTTTTTTACCAACACCTCTAACACTGAATCCAATGTTATCTCCAGGAATAGCTTCCTGAATTTGTTCATGATGCATCTCTATACTCTTTACTTCCCCAGTAACACCTGTTCCTTCTCTTCCTGGTACAATTATTACTTTGTCACCAACCTTCATAACTCCTGTTTCAACTTTTCCAACAGGAACCATACCAAT
>CAYFGV010000015.1:0-14056 GCA_964342845.1 Candidatus Woesearchaeota archaeon | reverse complement strand
TTCACCTATTAGTTTGTTTTTTCAAGGTCATCCTTCTAAGGCAGCTAGGCAATGGTCTTATAATCTTGGACAATCAGAACCTTGGAGATTTTATGACATAGTTGATATTCCTGCAACTTCTATTGAATTCCTTAAAGGAGAAACTAGTTGGAAGATGTTTGGGTTGGCTTTGCTTCCTGGTGCTCTTGGTTCTATAAAATATATTAACCCCTCTACTGTTAAATCTGTTTTAAGGGGAAATGTACATATACCTGTGTCTTCTTTAGATATTCATGATCTTGCGCATTTTCCAACAAGAACAGAGTTGATAAGTCTTGGTTATGATAAAAACTTGTTAGATGAGTTTATTAGTAAGGTTGATAAAGTTGCTGAAGGCGCATATTCTGGTAAAATGTCTTTAGACGAAGTTGATGCGTTTAATAGGGTTAAGATATCACCTTTGTTAGTTGATCTTGAAAAATCTGTAGGGAATGCAAAGGAAATACCGGTATTGGAACAGTATAATTTAATGCTTGATTATTATAGGAATAGGGCGATATACATGCCTATCTATAGGGCATTTGGTAGACCTGATTTTGTTGAAGATGCCTTTGAATTTACACAAGAGGCTCATAAGGTTCTTACAGAAGCTAAGTAACTATCTATTAAGTAACAATAAATACCCATAATATTTTCTCTGAATTGTTTGTTTTGGTACATTTCGTTTAGTTGGTGAAGGGTCTTTTTAGAGCTTTCTATTCCTAGGCTACAAGCTTTTTCATTTACAAGATAACTCTTTCTGAAAAAATGATTCATACCATCTCTATTTACTCTTGAATTTACATTAGTTATTAATTCTGTAAGTATGGCTTCGTCTCCGTTAACAAGACTTTTGCTCTGTTCTTCATCATGTAGAAGCCTATTAATTATTTCTTTTCTTCTTTTAGAGAGTTCTCTTAGTGTAAAACCTATGAAGTCCATATCGTTAAATTCTTCTTGATTTATCATTGTTTTTTTATGTAATCTTCCTTTATAAGCTTTACTATTAGGTAGTAAAATATAATCTTGTTAAATTTTAGTATAAAAACATTTATAAATAACTTATGCTTTAAAATAATTAATAATGGAAAAAAGAGGGTTATTATTACTGGTTTTGTTATTAATTCCTTTAGCAAGTGCACAAACTATTGATTTAAACAATTTTATTCTTGATCCTTTGGAAGTCCAACTTGGTGATGAGTTTACAGCAGAAGGTTATACTACTTTAGATGAGGGCTTTGTTATTGTTTATATAGAAAATGGTGATACTATTAGAGAATTTTCTTCTGTTATTGAAGAGGGTAAATTTAGTATAGCAGGTAAAATACTATTGCACGAAACAGAAGATAGTATTCCTTCAGGTGCTTATGTTGTTAATGTTTTGATTAAAGACGGTTTTGGGCATGAAAGTCTTTATGATAATGTAAGATCTTTAGATATCTTAACTAATCTAGTTACTGAAATTAGTTTAAAAGATAATGAATTGGATCCAGGTGATTCTTTGGTTGTTGAAGGTGTAGTTCAAGATGTTAATGAAGATAATATTAAAGGAGAAGTAATTGTTAAGTTTGACGAAGAAGAGTTTACAGATGTTTTTTCAAGAGGTAGTTTTAGTATTAAAGAAGTTTTAAAGGATAATATTGAGTCTGGAGAGCATACTCTTTATATCACTGTAAAAGATGAGAATGGAAATTATAAAGATGAAGTTTTAAGTTTTGAGGTCATTCCTAAGGAGGAAGATTTGATTTTAGATGTTTTTGTTTCTGATTTAATTCCTGGAGATGAGTTAGAGATTAAAGCTGATTTGATTGATCAAGCTGGAGAGTTAATTGATTCTGAATTAGATTTTGTTTTATATGATCCTTTTGGTGATGAGTTTTTTAGTGATGATTTTGTTTCTGGTAAAGAATATAATTATATTCTTCCGAGTTCTATGAAACCTGGAACCTGGGAAATTTATGTTATTAGTGCATACTTAGATGATGTTGGTGGATTTACTGTTAGTGAGGTGGTGAGTCTGGAAGTTTTGCTTAGTGAAAATGAATTAGTTTTAACTAATAATGGAAATGTAGATTATGCTTCGGATATTAAGATTCTTGCTCGGAATAATGAAGGTAAAGAGTTTGAAATTATTAAAAGGACTGGATTGAATCCAGGTGAGAGTGTTTCTATTGATTTGTTGAATAGTTTAGATGAAGGGGTCTATAGTATTTTTGTTTTAGATGAAATATTTAGTGATGTGTATTTAACTGATACTAGGAGTTTAATTACTAAGGTTGGAGAAGGTGTTACTAGTTTGACTGGAAATGTTGTAGCTAGTCCTGGAAGTTCTACTTCTAATTTACCTTTTGTTTTATTTGTTATTGTTTTCTTGGGTTTGATATTTTACTCAAATAAATTAAGAGTTAATTTGACTAATAGTAAAAAGAGAGTATTTGCTCATGAGAAGAAGAAAGGACAGAAACTGAGAACTAGGTTGGTTAAGTTGAAGGATAAAGCTCCTAAGTTTAAGTTTGGGAAGGCTTCTGAGTCTGATGTTAGTCACTTTAAAGAAAGGATTCTAAAAGACATAAGAGAGAAAGAAGAAGCAGAGAAGGATGATAGAAAAGGAGATTATATGAAAAGTTTTTTGAAGAAAGAAGAACAAAGGAAATCTGATAGAGCTCCTGTTGCAAGAGATGAGGGTAGTGCTTTTGTAAATTTAATGGCTAAAAGAGATGAAGGTTTTGTTAATCCTATGAAAGATGATTTTGATAAACCTTTTCCTCCTGAAGAAAAGAAAGAGTCTTTTACTATAGAAGAAGAGAATCAAGATAAATCTTTTCCTCCTGAAGAGGAAGATAAAGTTGAAGAGTTGAATTTTGATGTTGAAGAAGAAGAGAAGAAAGATGAAGGTAGTTTGTTTACTATGTTTGATTAGGTTTGAGGTTGTGATATGGAAAAAAGAATAATTGTTTTGGATCCGTTCTTACTTGTTTTACTGTTTATAATTTTAATATTGTTGGTTATTTGGTTATTTAAAGGTGGTTTTTGATGGTTGGCGGAATAAATTTTAAAAAAGATCCGTTTTTATCATTAGTTAACGTAATTCTTTATTTGGTTTTAATAATTGTTATATATTTTCTTTTGTTGAAGGTAACAGGTCATAGCCCTGTGTTTGAAGCAATTATGATTACTATTGTTATTGGTTTAATACTTAATAGTTTTCGTTATGAGTTTGTTTTAGGAAAATTCATTGGTGAAAATAACGAGTTTAAGAAAAGTATAAGACAATCTTTTGATCATATAAAAAGAGATTTTAGAGAAATTAAGGAGGATGTTAAGAGTTTAAAAAAATAAATAAAATAAAAAATTATTTTTTGAATTTTGATATATTCTTTTCTAGTGGTTTGAAAGGAAATGGTCTTTTATTTGAAACAAATGTTATATATCTTAAAAAGATGTAAACTTGAGTGTTCCAAATTTCGCTGAAATCTGCTAAGTCTTTGTTTCTTTTTCCTATAACTATTGTAATAACCCAATGGATTACTGCAAGAATTTGTATTAAAACCTTCCAGATACTTAGGATTATTCCAGAAACAATTGCCACTAGAATCCTCATTAAGGCTTCTGTTCTTTCTGTCATTTTAATTTATTTAGGTTTATTGTGTTTTTATAGTTTTTGTTTTTTTGAGAAATAGTATATCTTTTCCTAAATCTATTTGTTTGAAATCTTTTAAGAGGTTTTTGTAGTATTTGAGTTTTGGTGTTCTTTTTATTATTGTTATTGCTATTGTGTTTTTTGAGATTCTTTCTATTTCTTTTAGAGCTTTTTTGTGGTCTTTGAAATTGTGAAAAGCTGAAATAGAGATTACTTGTTCAAAAGAGTTGTCTTTGAAAGGGATGTTTTCTGCTTGTGAATATTTTATATTTGCTTTTGATTGTTTTAACATTTCTTTTGAGTTGTCTATTCCTGTATAGTTTTTGAAGAAGGTATGATAAAAAGCTGTTCCACATCCGACATCTAAAGTTTTTTTAGTTTTGTCTATGATTTTAATTAGTTTTTTTATTTTTTCTAGTTGTTCTTCTTTGTAGAGTTCGTTGTAGCCTTTTGAGATTTTATCGTAATAATTCATTTTAGTGCTTGATAATTAATTTTATTTTTAGGTTGTATTTTTTACTAAGAACTTTTGCTTGTTTTTCTATTTCTTTGAAGTGTTGTTCTGGGTTGTTAATTGCAAATTCAAAATCTTTTATTTTTTCTGGGAAATGTTTTTTTATTACTGGCATTAGTCTATTTAATATGGGTTTTCTGGTGTTTAATAGTTCAATGTAGACGTGGTTACAAAAGTTTAATTCTTTGAATAATTCTTCTAGGTTTGTTATTCCTGGAAGCAAAGGAGAGATGAATCCATAAACTTTTATGTTTTCTTTTTCAGCTTGTTTTAAGGTTTTTATTCTTTCTAGAGGTTTAGATGCTAAAGGTTCAATTATCTTTGTGACATTTTTGTCTAAAGTATTTATTGATAAGCCTATTTCTGAATTTAGTTTTTTTATTATGCCAAAGTCTCTTTTTACTAAAGAAGATTTTGTTAGAATTTCTACTGTAAATTTATTTTTGTGAGGTAGGATTGTTTTTAGTATCTCTCTTGTTAGTTTGGTTCTATTTTCTATGGGTTGGTAAGCGTCTGTTACTGAGCTAAGCCATATATGTCCTGGCTTATTTTTTTTAAGTTCTTTTTCTAGAAGTTCTATGCAGTTTTTCTTAATATGAATAAATTCTCCCCATGGTTCTTTTATGTTTTGAAATCTTTTTATGAATGTTGCGTAACAGTATTTACATCCGTGTTGGCAACCTGTGTATGGGTTTATTACATAATCTGTTAACTTACTTTTAGTTAAGCAGGATTTTGAGGTTATTTCTTTGATTATCATTCTTTAACCTTCTCTATTTCTAAAACTCCTTGAATAAGTTTGAAGTTGTTTATTAATTGGTCTACTATATTTTCATCTTTTTTTTCAAATGACATTGTTATTATTACTTTATCTTTTCTGTTTCTAGAGTTTATAGCTTGGATATTTATTTCTTTAGACGTTATTATACTTAATAAGTCTGCTAACATACCTGTTCTATTTTCAACTAAGATTCTTATTTTTATTGGTTCTTTTTTTTCTTCCCAACTAACTTTTATTTCTTTTTTTAGAGTTTTACAGTTAATACAATCTGCTTTATGGATTGTAATCTTTCCATCTTTTGTTAGAAAGCCTTTAATTAAATCATTGGATTTAGGACTACAACATTTAGATAGTTTTAATTGTTTTTTTGAATCACAAATTATTTCTTTAATTATGTTTTCTTTTTTAGATTCTTGTTTTGTGAAATCAATAGATTTTATATTTAGGGCTTGTGATATTTTTGTTCTTGCTTTGCTTGTTTTTACAAATTTTAACCATTGTCTTGAGGGTCTTGCATCTTTTTTTGTCATAATATTAACCACTTCTCCGCTTTTTAGGATATAATCTAATGGAACTATTTTACTATTGACTTCTGCCTTTGAACAGTTGTTACCTATATTAGAATGTACTTCATACGCAAAATCAATAGGAGTTGAGTTTTCTGGCAAAATAATAGGATCTCCTTTTGGTGTGAATACAATAATTTCTTTTTCAAATAAATCAAATTTTAAGTTTTCGACAAAAGCTTTTTCAGATGTTTTCCATTCTAAAAGTTCTTTTAACCAGGCTATTCTCTGATCAAATTGTTTATCTCTTTCTGTTCCTTTGTAAATCCAGTGTGAAGCTACACCTTCTTCTGCTTGGGTGTGCATTTGTTTTGTTCTTATTTGTATTTCTAAAATGCTACCTTTTTTTGTTATAACTGTTGTATGTAGAGACTGATAACCATTTTTTTTAGGAACAGCTATATAGTCTTTAAACTTATTTGATAAGGGTTTGTATTTTTCGTGAAGTTTTCCTAAAACAAGATAACAGTCTGGTGTTGTATTTGTTATTATTCTTAATGCTGTTAAGTCGTATATTTCGCTAAATTCTTTGTGTTTCTTTTTCATGCTTTTGTAAATTGAATAGAAATATTTTGCTCTTCCTTTTATGTTTACATTTATTTCTTTTAGAAGTTCTTTTATTTCTTTGATTGTAGTTTTTATTCTTTCTTCTCTTTCTTCTCTTGTTTGGTTTACTTTTTGTTTTAAGTGTTGATATATTTCTGGTTTTAAATGTTTTAGAGATAAATCTTCTAATTCCCCTTTTAGTTCATACATGCCAAGTTTTTGTGCAACTGGTGCGTATATGTTTAAAGTTTCTTCTGCTATTTTTTTTCTTTTTTCTGGTTTATGATATTTCAGAGTTCTCATGTTGTCTAGTTTATCTGCTAATTTTATTATTATAATTCTGATATCTTTTGTTGTTGCTAGAAGTACTTTTCTTATGTAGGATGCAGTTTTAATTTCTATAGGTATGTTTCTAATTTTGGTTAGGCCTTCTACTAGTAATAATATTTCTTTATTAAATTCTTTTTCTAATTCTTTTGGTTTTATGTTGCAGTCCTCTAATGTATCATGAAGTAAGGAGGCACAGATACTTGCAGTGTCACCTTTTAGGTTTGCTACTGTTAGAGTAACTTTTAATGGGTGGATTATGTATTGTTCTCCAGAAAGTCTTTTTTGATTTTTGTGAGCATTATCTGCAAAATGATATGCTCTTTTTATTAACTCTAGATCTGCTTTTGGGTTGTATTCTTTTACTAATTCTAAAATTTTATTAATCATTTTGAAGAATTATTGTTATTAACTGGTAGTATTTAAATGTTTTTGTATTATATCGGAAATAGAAAGTTTTATATATGGTCTGTTAATCTAAAAAATTTGATTTGGTTTAAAAATGGGTCATATAATCTTTCATTGTGCTTATAGATTATAGTGAGAACTATATGGGCTGGTAGCTCAGTTTGGTAGAGCACCTGACTTTTAACTGAACTGAGTAAGAAATCAGGTGGTCGCGGGTTCAAATCCCGTCCGGCCCGCTAAAGGAGATAATGCAAGTGGATATAACAAAACATAATTTAGTGCCGAAGCATGAACTAATGACAGATGTAGAAAAACAAGAATTCTTAAAAAAATTCAATTTGAGTTTGAATCAATTACCAAAAATTAAAGTAAAAGATAAAGTTTTAGAAGGAATGAATGTTAATGTAGGAGATATTATAAAGGTTGCCAGAAAAAGTCCTACTGTAAAAGATACAATTTATTATAGGGTGGTTGTAAATGGTTAATAATTATAAAAATTTAATTAAAGATTATTATAAGAATCATTCTTTTGTAGAGTCTAATATAAAGTCTTTTAATGAATTTATTGAAAAAGGTATGCAACAAATTGTAAATGAGGTTGGAGATATTATTCCTACAATCATTCCGCAAGAAGTGGAAAATTTTAAGATTAAATTTGGTAAAGTAAGTATTGAAAAGCCATTGATGGTTGAAGCTGATGGTTCGAAAAGAGATATTTTTCCTGTTGAAGCAAGATTAAGAGGGTTGACTTATTCTTCTCCGATAAATGTAGAGGTATTTTCTTTAATGGATAATGTTCAAAGAGAAGCGTTTACAGCGACTATAGGTAAAATACCAATTATGGTTAAATCTAAGTTTTGTCATTTACATGGTTTGAAAGATGAAGCTTTGGTAGAACGTTATGAAGATCCAAAAGATTTTGGTGGTTATTTTATTTTAAATGGTAATGAAAGAGTTTTGATAACTGTTGAAGATTTAGCTTCGAGTAAATTGTTTGTTAATGAAGTAAAGATAGGGCCTAGTAAATTTGTTGGTAAATTATTTTCTGAGTCTGGTTATTATAGAGTTCCTCATACTATAGAACAATTGAAAGATGGAATTATATATCTTAGTTTTAGTAGGTTTAAAAGAATTCCTTTTGTACTTTTGTTAAAAGGTCTTGGGTTTGTTAGAGATGATGAAATAATGAAATATGTTTCTGAAGATAAAGAATATGATGATGTTTTTCTTAATTTGTATAATAGTGCTAATTTGAAGACTGATAAAGATGCTTTAGAAGATTTGGCTAGACTTATGGGTTTTAGTCATTTAAAGGAGCAGAAATCTCAGAAAGTTAAAGAACAATTAGATAGGTATTTTTTACCACATTTAGGAATAGAGCCTAAGGATAGAGCATATAAAGCTTATAATCTGTGTAAAATTATTAAGAAGTATTTGATGGTTTCTAAAGAAGGCATAGAAACTTTTGATAAAGATCATTATATGAATAAAAGGTTGAAGCTTAGTGGAAACTTAATGGCTGATTTATTTAGAGTTAATTTAAGAAGTTCTGTTCAAGATATGCTTTATAATTTCCAAAGATTAGTAAAGAGAGGCAAGTTCCAATCTATAAAGATTATAATAAGAGATCAATTAATTGCTGCAAGAATTAAAAGTGCTGTAGCTACTGGGAATTGGCCAGGTGGTAGAAGTGGGATAAGTCAGAATATTGATAGAACAAATTCTTTAGCTACTTTGTCACATTTACAAAGAGTTGTTAGTTTATTAACAGCTACACAAGAAAACTTTGAGGCAAGAGCATTGCATGCTACTCATTATGGTAGGTTGTGTCCTGTTGAAACTCCTGAAGGAACTCCTATCGGTTTAAGAAAAAATATGAGTTTGATGTCTGAAGTAAGTAGTGGTAGTTACTCGGATGAAAAGTTGAAAAAAATATTAGAGGGGGTAGGTTTGAAGTCTGCTTGATTAAAATGGTTGATGTTTTTTTAAATGAGAAGTTTGTTGGGACTGTATCTAGTCGTGATAAATTTTTAAGTGATGTAAGATTGTTGAGGAGAGAAGGCAAATTACCAAAAATTGTCAATTTAAGATATGATGCTGATTTTAATGAAATTGTTATTGAGACTTCTCCTGGTAGATCTCGAAGGCCTTTAATTGTTGTAGAAGATGGTGTTTCTAAATTTACTAAAGAGCTTCAAGAAAGCTTAGCTAAAGGAGAGATAAGTTGGGACGATTTAGTTAACAAAGGAGTAGTAGAATATTTAGATGCTGCTGAAGAAGAAGATGTTTTAAGTGCTTTGTATGAGAAAGATTTAACAAAAGAACATACTCATTTGGAAATTAGTCCTATTTTAATGTTGGGTTTATGTACATCATTAGTGCCATATTCAAATTTTGGAAGTAGCTCAAGACTAATTAGAGGGAGTAAGATTCAGAAACAAGCTTTAGGGCTTTATGCTATGAACTATCCTGTTAGAGTTGATACAGATGCTAATGTATTGCATTATCCTCAAAGACCTTTAGTTAAATCCTTTATGCATGATGTTTTTAATTTTGATGCGAGACCATCTGGACAAAATGTTGTTATTGCTGTGATGAGTTATAATGCGTATAACATGCAGGACTCTGTTATATTTAATGGTGGTTCTATTGATATGGGTTTTATGAGAAGTACTTATTTTAAACCTTATACAAGTGAGGAGAAGAGATATTCTGGTGGATTGACTGATGAAATAGCTGTGCCTGACAAAGAGGTTAAGGCGTATAGAAGTGAGAAAGATTATAGGTTCTTAGAAGAGGATGGAATAGTTTATGCTGAGGCTGTGTTGGATGCTGATGATGTTGTTATTGGTAAAACAAGCCCACCTAGATTCTTAGGAGATTTAGAGGAGATGAGCATATCCGCTAATACTAGAAGGGAATCATCTACTGTTATTAAACAAGGTGAGAAAGGTAAAGTTGATATGGTCTTTATTACAGAAAATGAAGAAGGAAATAGGATGGTTCAAGTTAGGTTAAGAGATCAAAGAATACCTGAGTTTGGTGATAAGTTTGCTTCAAGACATGGACAAAAAGGGGTTCTTGGTTTAATATTGCCTAAAGAAGATATGCCTTTTACTGCTTCAGGTATTGTTCCTGATGTGATTTTTTCCCCGCATAGTCTGCCTTCTAGGATGACTATTTCTCATTTAATTGAAGTAATGGCAGGTAAGACTGCGGCTTTAAGAGGGAAATGTGTTGATGCAACTTCTTTTGATACTCCTTCTGAACAAGATTTAAGAGGAGAGTTGTTGGAAAATGGATTTAGGGAAGATGGAACTGAGATTATGTATAATGGTGTAACTGGTGAACAAATGAAGGTTAGAATTTTTATTGGTAATATTTATTATTTAAGATTAAAATATATGGTTGCAAATAAGTTACATGCTAGAGCTTCAGGAAGAATACAATTGTTGACAAGACAACCAATAGAAGGTAGAGCAAAAGGTGGTGGATTAAGATTAGGAGAGATGGAGAAAGATTGTTTAGTAGCGCATGGGGCATCTTTATTATTGAAAGAAAGGTTTGATTCTGATAAGACTTTGGTTTATATTTGTGAGAGTTGTGGATTGGTTGCTCTATATGATTCATTCAAGAAAACTGCTTATTGTACTTCTTGTAATAGTAGTTCAAATATTAATGCTGTTGAAATTAGTTATGCTTTTAAATTGTTATTAGATGAGCTTAAGTCTTTATTAATTTACCCTAGGTTGAATTTGGAGGATAAATATTAGAATGGACTATGTATATAAAAGAGTAGGGGCAATAGAATTTGGTGTTTTGTCGCCTAAATTAATTAAGAAAATGGCGGCTGCTAAAATAGTTACTTATGAATTATATGATAAAGAAGGGTACCCTGTTGATGGTGGTTTGATGGATATAAGATTGGGTGTTATTGATCCCGGATTAAGATGTAAAACATGTGGTAAGAAATTAAAGGAATGTATAGGTCATTTTGGTTATGTTGAATTAGCTAGACCTGTTATTCATGTTAAATTTATTAAACCTATTTTGAATACTTTGAAATCTCTTTGTAATGATTGTTCTAAGATTTTAGTGTCCGAAGATAAGTTAAGTGAATATAGTTTGAAGTTAGAATCTCTTAGTAGTTCAGATGCTAGAAGAGAAGTATCTAAAGAACTTGTTAGTAAAGCAAGATTGGTTAAAAAATGTCCTCATTGTGGTAAGAAGAAACTTGCTGTAAAAGTAGAGAGTGCAACTACTTTTTTAGAAGGTGAAAAAAGAATAAATCCTATTGATATAAGAGCAAGACTGGAAAAGGTGTCTGATGAAAATGCTAAGTTGTTGGGATTTAATGTTGAATATGCAAGACCAGAGTGGATGGTTTTGAATTTGTTATCTGTTCCTCCTGTGACAGTTAGGCCGAGTATTACTTTGGATACTGGTGAGAGGAGTGAGGATGATTTGACTCATAAGTTGGGAGACATAATAAGAATTAATCAAAGGTTATTTGAAAATATAAATGCAGGAGCTCCTGAGATTATTATAGAAGATTTATGGGATTTATTACAATATCATGTTACAACTTTTTTTGATAATAGTATGAGTACTGTATTACCTGCTAGACATAGAAGCGGACAACCTTTGAAGACTTTAACTGAGAGAATAAAAAGTAAAGAAGGAAGGTTTAGATATAACTTGGCTGGTAAGAGAGTTAATTTTTCTGCTAGAAGTGTTATTAGTCCAGATCCTATGATTAAATTTAATGAAGTAGGGGTGCCTAAAAGTGTTGCTATGGAGTTAACAATTCCGGAGACAGTTACAGAATGGAATAAAGAATGGTTGAAAGAGTTTATTAAAAAAGGACCTTATATTTATCCTGGTGCTAATTATGTTATAAGGCCTGATGGTAAGAAGAAAAGAATTACTGAAGATATATTGGACCAACTATTAGAAGAGTTGCAGCCTGGTTATATTGTGGAAAGACATTTGATGGATGCTGATGTTTCTATTTTTAATAGACAGCCTTCATTACACAGGATGAGTATTATGTGTCATAAGATAAGAGTTTTACCTGGAAAAAGTTTTAGATTAAATCCTGCTGTATGTACTCCTTATAATGCTGATTTTGATGGTGATGAGATGAATTTACATATTCCTCAAACTGAAGAGGCGAGATCAGAGGCTGAATTGTTAATGAGTGTTCAGTATCATATTATTAGTCCTAAGAATGGAATGAATATTATTGGATGTATTGAAGATTCTATTGCTGGTAATTATTTGTTGACAAAGGAAATGATTTTTACTAAAGAAGAAGCTGTAGGTTTGTTGTTGACTGTAGGTATTAATAATTCTAAGAGGTTTAAAGAGTTTAAAGAAAAAGTTACCGGTAGAGAAATGTTTAGTGTTTTGTTGCCAAAAGATTTTAATTTTGTTGGCCAAGTTAAAGGATATTCTGAAGGAGATAAAGATGGTTTAGTTATTGTTGAAAATGGAAATTTAGTTAGTGGTTATATTGATGCTGCAACAATAGGAGAAGATGGGGGAACTTTGATAAGAGCAATATATGCTAAATATGGTGAGCAAGTTGGTATTGAATTATTAAGTGAGATGTTTAAATTAGGTATTGAGGTTTTGAGAAGAAGAGGATTTACAACAGGTGTGGGTGATAGTGATTTATCTAAGAACATGGTTGAGAAAAATAATAAATTATTAAATGTAGCAAGAGAAGATGTTGAAAATTTAATTCAGCAATTTATGAAAGGAAAATTAGATGTTATTGTTGGATTAACTGCTGAAGATAGTTTAGAACTTAAAATTTTAGAGGTTTTAAATAAAGTTAGAAATGTTATTGGTAAGTCTTTGAGTGAAATTAATGATAAAACTAATCATACATTAGTAATGGCTCGGTCTGGGGCAAAAGGTAGTATTTTGAATCTTGCTCAAATGGCTTCTTGTGTTGGTCAATTATCTATGAGTGGAAGAAGAATTTCTAGAGGGTATAAGGGAAGAACGTTATCTTTTTTTAAGAAAGGAGATTTGAGGCCAGGTGCAAGAGGATTTGTTGATAAAGGTTATAAGAAAGGATTGAATCCTTCTGAGTATTTTTTTGGAGCTATGACTGGAAGAGATTCTTTAATGGATACTGCTTTAAGAACACCTAAGTCAGGATATTTATATAGAAGGCTTGCTAATGCTCTGCAAGATTTGAGAGTTGAATATGATAAAACTGTTAGAGATGCTAGCGGGGCCATTGTACAATTCAAATATGGTGATGATAGTATGGATGTTGCTAAGAGTGAAGGTGGTTCTATAAATGTTAGGGATGTTGTTAGGGGTGTGGTTGGAAAATGAAAAATTTATTAGATGATTATAAAGAAAAAATTCCTGGAATGATTTTAGATAAGATTAGAGATGAATGTAAGAAGCAGAAATTAAATGATGATCAGGTGAAGAGTGTTTTAGATACTGTAGCTGAGAAATATGTTAATTCTCTGATTCAACCCGGAGAGTCTATTGGTTTAGTTACTGCTGAAAGCTTTGGGGAACCAGGTACGCAGATGACATTAAATGTATTCCACTTTGCTGGTGTTACAGAGATGCAGGTTACAGAAGGGTTGCCTAGATTAATTGAAATTTTTGATGCAAGAGTTAATCCTAAGACACCAAGTATGGAAATTTATTTAGAGAGCAAATATACTAAAGATGAGAAAACAATAAGGAAAGTTGCAAGTAAAATAAAAGAGATTTATTTAAGTGAAGTAGCTCAAGAGTTTTCTATTAATTTGATGAAGAAACAAGTAGAGATTGTTTTAAATCATAGTAAATTGAGAGAATATGGTTTGAAAGTTGAAGAGGTTCTTAATGCTTTAGTTACTTCTTTTAAGACAGTAGAAATAAAAGAAATTAAGAAAGGTATGGTTTTGGTTCCAAAAGAAGTTGAAAGTCTTATTGATTTATATCGTTTGAAAGAGAAATCTAAAGATGTAATTGTAAGAGGTGTTAAGGGGATTACTCAGGTTGTGCCGATTAAGAGAGATGGAGATTTAGTTATAATGACTGCTGGAAGTAATTTGAAGGAAGTTTTAGAGTTAGAAGAAGTTAATACTAAGAAAACAACTACTAATGATATTTTAGAAGTTGAGAAAGTTTTAGGTATTGAAGCGGCAAGACAAGCTATAATTAATGAGTCTCTTGCTGTAATTAAAAAACAAGGTTTAGATATTGATATTAGACATATAATGTTTTTGGCTGAT
>CAYFGV010000014.1:0-15223 GCA_964342845.1 Candidatus Woesearchaeota archaeon | reverse complement strand
AGAAGGCTCAGGAAGTTATCAAAAAAATGAAAGATAATAATATTGGAGGTAATTAAAATGGAAATGATTTACGCCGCTTTATTAATTAATAAATTAGGCAAAAAAGTAGATGAGGGGACTGTTAAGAAAGTTGTTGAGGCTGCTGGTGGTACGCCTGATGACGCTAAAATTAAAGCATTAGTATCAGCTTTGGAAAACGTTAATATTGAAGAATTAATCAAAGAAGCTGCTAGTGCTCCAGTTGCTGCTGCTCCTGCTGGTGGAGAAGCTCCTAAGGCAGAAGAGAAGAAGGAAGAAAAGAAAGAAGAGAAAAAAGACGAAGGTGCGGCTGCTGCAGGTTTGGGATCATTATTCGGTTGATTCCTTAAATTTTTTCTTTATTTTTTTCTTTATCAAAACATTTTTAAATAAGCATTCTTATCAGATTTTTGAAATGTGGAACAAAAATGACCTAATAAAGTCTATAAAAAAGATAAAAAGGGAAATTATTGACTCTAAACAAGAGTTAACTAAAGTAAATGAACAGAAAGAAACTTGGTTTAAAAAGAAAGAAGAATTAAAAAACCAAATCTCTAGTTTAATTAAAAAGATTAAGGAATTGAAGTCTGTAAGTGATAAATCGACTATTTCTTTGAAAAAACTAACTCAAGAAAGAGATAAGTATAATAAAAAGGTTAAAGAGCTGATCTTAAAAATAAAAGAGATCAATAAAGACCATAAATTAAAAGATTATAAACCTAAGAATGTTAATGAACAAATTGAAGAATTAGAGCAAAAAATAGAAACAGAACCGTTGACTTTTGAGCAAGAACAGAGAACTATGAAGAAAATCAAACAATTAAAGAAAGAACAACAAGGAGATAATGCATTAAAGGAAATTTATAATAGTTCTAAGAATATATCAGAAGCAATAGAAGAAAACAAGAAAAGAGCAGAAGAATATCATAATCAAATTCTTGGGTTGATGCACCAAAAGAAAAATTTTGAAACATTTGCTAATTTATCTAAGGAAATACAGTTGTTGAAAAAAGAACAAGAGACTGCATTTAATAGGTTCATAGAGTTTAAGAATAAATTTTCCGGGTTAAATGATAAATTAAAAGATAATTTATCGGATTTAAATAAGAATCAAAAAGAATTAAAAAAACAAGAAAAAGATACTAAAGAAGAAAGAACTAAGAAAAAAGTAAAAGAAAAAACAAAAGAAGTTGAAGAAAAGATAAAACAGAAGAAAAAATTAACTACAGAAGATTTGTTAATATATCAACAGAGTGAAGATAAGTAATCAACATCTTATCCTTTATTTTTATACTTAAAATCTACAACAATTTTTCTATCTAAATGGATTAAAGAAGCATAACAAACATCATTTTTATCTGAATTTGTTAAAACTTCTAAACCATTAATTGGAACAGACCTATCTTTAGATCGAAAATGTCGATCATAAGGGTAAGATCTTATCGAATTTGAAACACCATTATTTGAAACAACCCCTAATCCAGGCACAGTTTCATATCCTTCTACATTAAGAACAACAATGTCATGCTCTTTAACAAATGCATTGTCCTCTAGCAACTCACGTAGTCTTGCATCAACCTCATTTTGATTAGTTGGTAAAAGTTTAATCTTCATATTATAACCTCCAAAATATGTAATAAGGAACCCAACCTAGTATTTTTAGATTACTGTAATAAAAACTAAGTTAGAAATCACCAATAAACTTATAAGGTAATTCTTTGCCTCTACATTACGTTCCATAAATAAAGAGTGATAAACGTGAAAGTTAATAATTCTAATAATATAGAAGAACACCAAATTCCTTGCCTGGAAAACATTGTCCAAACAACAAATATCTTTTTAAGAGGTTCTCGCATAAGAGGTACATACGCGGATAAATTAGTTGATTATCTAAGTGAAATATTTAATGCTGAGATGGTTTCTTTAATGCTTATAGATCAGATTAACTCCACCCGCATTTTATCAATTGCTTCTGCTACTGATTTAGAAGATCAAATTATTTACAGAACCCAAGAAGTAGTGCCACCTACCCAAGAAAAAGAAGTTAAACTAGTAAAAAAGCTCGGAAAAAGAGAAGATGGATCAAGTGAATATAGAACTAGTTCAATTATAGTCCCCTTAGAAGTGGGTGGGCTAAATTTAGGAAAGCTTTGTATGGGAAATAGAAAAGATGGGGATTTTAGTGAAGAAGATGTTTCTCTATTAAAATACAGTGTTGGTCCTGTAATATCAGCCCATATTTATGCTTTATTACAAAAAGAAAACACACT
Organism: Candidatus Woesearchaeota archaeon; assembly: GCA_964342845.1. Classification (GTDB taxonomy): domain Archaea; phylum Nanobdellota; class Nanobdellia; order SCGC-AAA011-G17; family CAYFGV01; genus CAYFGV01. The sequence goes on along the minus strand of CAYFGV010000014.1, from coordinate 12,935 downwards.
CCTAGTCCTTAATAATGCATTACAAGCTCGTGATGGATACACATTAGACCATAGTTGGAGAGTAACACAATATACGATTCAAATCGCAAGAGAGTTAGGACACGACCTTTTTAACCTAATAGGGCTTCGTTTTGGTACACTACTACATGATATTGGAAAAATAGGTGTCCCAGACGATATATTAAATAAACCAAGTAGATTAAATGATGAAGAAATGGATCAGATGAGAAGACACCCTGAAAAAGGAAATCAAATATTTCAAAAAAGAGACATGTTTGATAAAGATTATCAAAGTATTATCCTACATCACCACGAGAGGTGGGACGGGAAAGGCTATCCTCATGAACTATATATGGAAAAAATACCTGAGATAAGTAGACCTATTCCGGTAGCTGATACTTTTGACGCACTTGTTTCAGACAGACCATATAGAGATGGTATTGATACTGAAAGAGCTTTTAACATAATCAAAGAAGGAAAAGGAACCCAGTTCCATCCAGAATCAGCACAAGCTTTTTTAGATATTGCTAGGGATCTAAGAATAGTAACAATATCAGATAAAAAATATCATCAACTATCTTGTAGATACGCACATTTAAGCGGAAATAAGACCTTAGTTTATAGAAAAAGAGAAATACCTTCTACTTATGGACTTTGTTGTTGTATAAATTAATTTTTCTGCATTCCTAAAATGCTTCAGACCCTATTTGTAATTTTAAACCACACTCTAATTTAATAATGTGCTCTTCATATTGTTTAAGATTTCCTAGTTTTTCATAGATTCTATCTAAACAACTCCTACCACCGTTTAGAATAAAGCCTCTGGCCCCTCTTTCCAAATCCTGATACGCTTCCACAAAGTTAGGTAATGTTTCTTCCCTAAGTTCTTTTAATATACTCCCCACAACAATATTATCGTAATCTATTGGCCTTGTCTCGCTAAAAATAGATTTTAGTTCTGGACAAATTTCATTTAACCCATCTAGATTCCTTTCGATCTTCGGAATATCTCTTGCTGATAAACCCCTCTCAAGCATGTTTATCCTTCCTATTATAACAGTTAAATTACAGTTAAGTTCGCGCAAGTTCAATTTTGAATAATCCATAAAAAAAAAGAAATATTCAATTATTTAAAAAACTTTGCCTAAATGTTTATTAAATTTCTATAATTTAGATGTTAGCTATAGTCTTTTCTTATTACGAATTTCTTTTCTATAAATTTGCATAATTCTACAAAGTATTCTAGATTTTTAGCAGAAGGATGAAGTATATTTAGCTGATCTTCAGAATATATTCGAGGTATACAATATTTTATTGTAATATTTGTTTCTTCAGCTATTTTTTCTAAGTTTTGTTTCAACTGCTCTTTGTCTTCATAACCAAGCATTATATTTATACTAATGTAGGGGAATATATCTTCTGCTATATTTAACATATCAATTACTTCACTAAGTGGTCTTTTTTGAGTTGAAAATAGAGCAGTTGATTCTAATGATGTTGTTTCTACTTTAGGAATGAAATGTGTGACCCCCATCTCTTTTAATAATAACATATGTTTTTTTTCTTCGATATTTGAAGATGACACACTATAATCACAGTTACTAAAACCTTTGTTGTTAAAAAAGGATATAATTTTCTCATACAATTTCAAATCGCTTTCAGCATTAATTGTGCTGCCCGTACTTATCTGAACAAGCTTTATATCTTCTGAAGAGCCCACCAAATTAAAAACACCATCAGCTATGTAAGACAAGTTTTCCTCTTCATTACCACATCTTTCTTTAAAGTGAGGTAACCTTGCGCACGGCTTACATCTTTTAGAACAGTCTTCATAAGGATTTACTATAAGATGAGCAAAACCATTCCTATTTTCTTTATTATATTTTAAAGGAAAATAATAAAGAGGGGGGCTACCAAATATTTCAAGTAACTTTAGTCCTTCAAAAGGAATAGGAATATTATCGTATTCCAAATCAAACCTTTCTTCATTCTTTGTTGAAATAACATCATAAGGAGTGAATAAAGATTGGCTAACAGATGTTTCACTTGTAGTAAACTTTACACCTTTTGATTCCATAACTAAAGTTGCAAACTGGAATTTATTTTTCAAATCCTTAGGAAGTAATTCACGGGGCGGGTCCCTTAAATTTACAGAAGCCCTTTGCATGTCAATAACCCAAACTTTCTGTGGTTCGATATCATATGTTCTAGAAAGGTCTTCAACTTGTCTTTGTTTTGTCTGATAATCCTCGTTAACTGTTTTTATCATAAAATATGGATATTTAAAAATAATTTAAATGTTATGGTTTTAAGATAATCTAAAAAATAGAAAGATTTAAATATATAAACAAATTCTAGTATTTAAACAAAATTTAGTGCAAAATGGCAACCTTTACTGTATCAATACCAATTGAATTAAAAAAAGAGATGGATGAACATGCTGAGATTAATTGGGCAGAATATTTGAAAAAACGGTTTGAGATAAGACTTAAAGAATTTAGAAAATTTGAAGACTTAAAAAGGAGAGGAAAAATCTGAAAATGGCTTCATTAACATTATCTGTAGGAGAAGAATTTAAAGGAGACTTAAAAGAGTTTTCCTGGATAAATTGGAGTGAAATTGCTAGGGAAGAGGCTATGAAGAAATTAATATTTGAAAAATATATAGAGACTGGAAAAATTTCTGATGAAGATTGGGAGATTTGCGAGGACATTGATTGGCATCCTGTTGATGAATTTCCTTTTAAAAAGGAATTTAAGAAAGAATTAAAAAGAAGGAAAAAGGCGTTAGATTTAATTCCGTAGATGAATTTTTTGAAAAGATAAGATGAGAAATTGAGGTTTTAAAAAACCTTATAAAGAAGATTAAATAAAAAAAAGTATGAATCAACTAATTTATGCTATAATTTTAACTGTTTTACCTATTTCAGAATTGAGAGGTGGGATTCCTTATGCTATTTCTCAAGGGTTTTCGCCGTTGTTTGTGTTTTTATTGCTGACTTTTTTGAATATTTTAGTTATGTTTCCTATATTCTTTTTTTTAGATTACTTGCATGAACATTTTTTGAAGATTAAATTTTATTCATTTGTTTTTAATAAATATATAAATAGAACTAGACGCAAGATAGAGAAGCATGTTGGAACTAAATGGGAGTTGGTTGCTTTATATTTGCTAGTTGCAATTCCTTTTCCAGGAACTGGTTGTTATACAGGAACATTAGCTGCTTGGTTGTTTAAAATTAAAAGAAAGAAAGCTTATTTAGCAATTTCTTTAGGGGTTGTAACTGCAGGTGTTATAGTTACTTTAATTTCTTTAGGTATCTTTTCAACTTAATATAATCTGAGTAAATTGGTATTGTTTTTATTTTGAATTTATAGATTAAGAAGATCCAGACTCCAAAAACATACAATGTTGATAAAATTGTCCAAAATAGCAAATGAAATTTGTTGAATAAATCATAGCTGTAATTTGTTAAGATGAAAATAGAAAATATAAGTCTTATTATGTTCATTAAGTAAATTAAGATAATTCCTAAACCCAAAATTTTAAATCTTTGTTTCCATGGAATTCCATAAGTTAAAAATATTAAGAAAGTGATTAGAATATAAGCTGATATTCCTATGCAAGCCTCTATTAGTTTTATTTCGTATGATCCTATTATGTATGAATAGTCTCCCAGTTGGATGTTGTAGAAAATTCTTAAGATTAAATATGTTGTGTAGTAAGTTAAAGGATACATTATGTAGTAGAAAATATTTGAGAATAAGATTATGAAGCATAAAGCTAGTCTTAGTGTTAAGTCTTTTATGAATTTCATAGAAGGATTTTATTTTATTTGTTTATAATTGTTTTGTCAAAAGCTTTAAAAGTTCTTTAATTCAAATTCCTTTATGAAAAAAATAATTCCAATTTCAATAGTTGTTTTAATTATTTCCTTTTTATTGTCTGATTTTATTTCTAATTTAATAATTTCTTATAGGTTATCTTTTTTAGATAATTTAATGATTTATATTTCGTATCCTGTGGCTGTTTTTGTGATTATTTTGATTTTAACAAAAAAAGAGGCTTATTTTAAAAATCTAACATTTTCTTTTGTTTCTGCTGTGATTTTAGCTTGGGTTTTAAAGTTAGTGTTTTTTACTCAAAGACCTGACTTAGCTCCTTTAATTATAAAAGCTTCTCCTTCGTTTCCAAGTGCTCATGCTGCAGGTGCTTTTTCAGTGATTCCTATTTTAGTTAAAGAATTTAAAAAATTAAAATACTTAGTTGTATCTTTAGCTTGTTTAGTTGCATTTAGCAGGATTTATATAGGTGTTCATACGTTATTTGATGTTGTTTTTGGAGCTTTATTAGGATTATATTTGGGATGTTACTTTAGAAGGTAAATTTGATGTTTTTTGTAGTTTTGATAGGGTTTATAGGTAGAATTGGTTTTTGCTTTCTAGATGGGGCTTTTTAAACACCAAAACATTTATATATACCCTAACCACTCTAAAATTACAACATATAATATTCATAGGGGGGTTATAAATGAATAAGAAAATATTATTAAGTGTAATGATGCCTTTGTTACTATTAGCTGTATTTGTTTTTGCTGGAGCTGGCGAAGGTAATCTAGTTATAGACGAAGATTCTTTGAGTTTTACAACAGACCCTGGCGTAACATTACAGGGGCAATTTACGATAAATGAGAGTACTGTAGATCTAACAGGCATTGTTGTATCAGAAGTAGGTAGTTTTGATTCAATGGTTTTTGAATTTCCAGAAGCTTTTGATATTTTAGCTGGAGAAGAGAAAATAGTTGATTTTAATGTGACTATACCGGCAACTACTCCAAATGCGACATATGAAGGCGTTATAAACGTGACTGCTACAGAAGGAGACTATGATGAATTAAATCTAACAATAGATGTTAATGCTGTTAATTCTATTGAGATTGACAGTATTGATGCTATAACTATTAATCCAGATTCTAATGAATCTATTACTTTTAATGTTACTAATACTGGAAATACTGATTTAAAGGATTTAGTGATTAGTGAAGAAATGGATACTAATATAGATGACGGCTATTACGGTGAAATTAATTTAGGATTTAGTGAAACTTTAATCACATTATTAGAGATAGGTGCAACACAAGAGATTACTCTAACTGTAAATACTGAAGAAGATGCTTTTGTTTATAATGACTATAATTGGGATATTAATGTTTCCAATGATGTTGTTGGTGGTTTTGTTGACTTAGAAGTTGCTGTTGAGAGTGAAATATTCAGTATATTTGACTTTAAAGTTGAAGATTCAAAAGTAGAACCAGGAGAGGATTTTGATGTTTCTCTTGATATTGACAATGTTTTCGATGAAGATATTGAAGATATAATCATTACAACTGTTATTATAGATATGGAAGATGGTAGTGGAGATGATTTAGAAAGCGAAACTTCTAACTTTGATTTAGACGAAGGTAAGGGAGACGACAAATCTTTTAATGATTTTGAAGTGCCTTACAATGTTGAAGCAGGATATTATACAATAGAATTAGTTGTTGAAGGAGAAGGAAAAGATTCAGGAGATAATTACGAAGTTAACTTCTTATTTATGGACGAGTTAGAAGTTGATAAAGATGAAGATGATGAAGTTGTGTTCTTGAATACTACTATAGATCCAGAAACAATTGAATGTGGCGAGGAATTAAGTGTAGAAACAACTATTGTTAATACAGGTATGGATGATCAGGACGATATGTATCTTATATTAGTTGTATCTGATATAGATATTGAAGATGAATCAATAAGCTTTGATCTAGATGGAGATGATGCTTCTTCAAATAATGATAGAGAAACTGATAAGTCTTTTGTTGTGACTATTCCTGAGGATGCTGAAGAAGGAACTCATACATTGTATATCTATGCATATGACGAAGATGATAATCGACTAGGAGATATTTCAAAAACATTTACTATTGAAGGATCTGAATGTGTTGTTTCAGAAGATGATCCTTCAGATGGAGAAGGAGAAGTTGAAATTTCTTTAGAAGACCAAGTTGTATCTGCAGAGCAAGAAGAAACCTTTGTTGTTCTAGTTACTGTAACTAACAATGGAGATAGTACTGAGAATGAATTTGAGATAAGTGTGACAGGTCATGAAGGGTTTGCTACTTTGATCGATGTAACTCAGCCTGAAGCAGATATACAACCAGGAGAAGAGAGCATAGCTTATGTGACATTATTGGTTGACGATGATGCAGAAGCTAATACCTATCAGATAACAATAACGCTGGAAGAAGACAATGAAGAAATAAATACAGAAACTTTAATTGTTACAGTAGAAGGAGATGAAAGTGAAAGTGGTTCAACTATTAGTGGAGAGGATATTACTGGATTTACTAGCTTTATAGATAGTATTGGTAGTATTGACTTTACATCTAGTTTAATCGTATTAGGTGACTTATTACTATTAGTAGTGATAATCTTCTTTATTAAGGCGATTGTTACAAAGAAAAAATAAATTTTTTCTTTTTTTTATTTAAATATTTCTATAATTGTGTTTCCTGTTATAGCTGCAAGATCTCCACCTGCTGATACCATTCCAGAGAATCCTTGTGGGTTGAAATACCAGATTGCTAATAAGAGGATAGCTATAATTAGAACAGTTCTTCTAAGCGTTTTATATGTTTTTAACACCCAAATACTGAAATTCATTTAAATACCTCTTTTAGATATTTTGTTTTACTAATTTATAAAGTTTTCTTATTTAGAAAAATAAAAGGGCCCAGAGAGATTTGAACTCTCGATCCAGGGTCTGCAACCCTGTGCCTTACCGCATAGCCACCAACATTGTTTAGATGTTAATTTTGGCCATGGACCCGTTGGATAAATAGAATAACTTTCTTTTTAAAAAGCTTTCTTAAAAAAGATAAAACGGGCCTGATGGGATTTGAACCCACAACCCCTAGCTTGCTTCCTTGTGATAGAAGGTTCACCATAATTTCTAGTGCTCTATCCAAGTTGAGCTACAGGCCCATTATAGAATTTAGAACTGATTCTGTTTTTATAAAGGTTACTAAAAGAGAATCTAAGAAACCAAAAATAATTTAAACCTAGGCTTTTAATTCTTCTCTTATGGTTAGTTTTCAAAAGATAGAAAAGAAGTGGCAAAAGGCTTGGGAAGAAAAAAAAGTATTTGAACCAAAAGTAGATAAAAAAAGAAAGAAATTTTTCCTAACTTTTCCATACCCTTATATGAATGCTATCCCTCATATCGGACATTTATATACTTTAATGAGAGTTGAGGCATTTGCTAGATATAAAAGAATGAAGGGTTTTAATGTTTTATTTCCTCAAGCTTGGCATTGTACTGGAAGTCCTATTGTTGCTGCTGCTAAAAGAATAGAAGAGGGTGAAAAGAAACAAATTAAGTTACTGAAAGATCAAGGTTTTAAAGATAAAGAAATTGAAAAATTAAAAAAACCAGAACATTGGCCAAAAGTTTTTACTAAAATCTGGGGTGAGGCTTATAGGGTGATGGCTATTTCTTATGATAAAAGAAGGGAATTTATTACAACTTCTATGAATCCTCATTATGATAAATTTATACAATGGCAATTTAAAAAACTAAAAGAAAAAGGATATGTTGCTAAAGGAAAGCATCCGGTTGTTTGGGACCCTAAAACAGATATGCCTGTAGGAGACCATGATAGAATAAAAGGAGAGGGTGAAGTTCCTCAAGAGTTTTGTCTTTTTAAATTTAATTTAGATGATGGAAAGAAAATTATTACTGCAACATTAAGGCACGATACTGTTTGGGGGATAACAAATGTGTATGTGAATCCTGAAGTCGAATATGTAGAGATAGAAACTAAAGGAGAGAGGTGGATTGTCGGGGAGCCTGTGATAGAGAAACTTAAAAACCAAGAGTTTGCCGTTAAGGTTTTAGGCAAAGTTAATGGAAGGAATTTAATAGGTAAGTGGGTTGAGTCTTTTGGAGGAAAGAAAATTTTAGTGTTACCTGCTACTTTTTTAGATCCTAATTATGGTACTGGAATGGTTCATTCTGTTCCTTCTGATTCTGCAGATGATTTAATAGCTTTAAGAGATTTACAAAAAGATGACGATTTGATTAAGGAGTACGGTTTAAATTCTAAAGAAGTTAAAAACATAGAACCTATTGAGATATTTGAAACTCCTGAAGTTGGTGGGAATTCTGCTCAATATTTTTTAGATAAATATAATGTTAAGTCTCAGAATGAAAGGGATAAGTTAGAAAAGATTAAAAAAGAATTGTATAAGTTGACTTTTACAAAAGGAAAACTAGGTCATTTATATAAAAAAGGATTTTCTAAGAATTTAGAGGGAATGGATATTCCTAAAGGTCAAAAAATAATAAAGAAGGAATTATTGGAACAGGGATGGATTGAGTTATTTTATGAGTTAACTGGAGAGGTTGTTAGTAGAAGTCTAGCTAAATGTGCGGTCAAGGTTGTAAGTGACCAATGGTTTATTAATTATGATAATGAAGAATGGAAAAAGCAAGTTCATACTGTTTTAAAAGGTGTTAAATTATATCCTGAAATTGTTAGAGATCAATTTTCATATGTAATTGGTTGGTTGAATAAATGGGCTTGTACTAGAGAGTATGGTTTAGGTACTAGGTTGCCTTTTGACGAGAGTTGGCTTATTGAAAGCCTATCTGACTCTACAATTTATATGGCTTATTATACAATAGCTCACCTGATCAAGGATGTTCCAATTGAGAAAGTGGATGATAAATTGTTTGATTATATTTTCTTAGGGAAAGGAGGAAAACCCAAAGTTAAGAATATTGATAAAATGAGAGAAGAATTTGAATATTGGTATCCTGTTGATTTTAGAAATTCTGGCAAAGATTTAGTTCAAAACCATTTGACTTTCTTCTTATTTAATCATGTTGCTATTTTTCCTAAGAAGTATTGGCCAGTTGGGGTTGGTGTTAATGGTTGGGTTAAAGTAGATGGTCAAAAAATGAGTAAAAGTTTGGGAAATATGATTCCTGTTAAAGAGATGGCTAAAAAGTTTGGATCTGACGTTTCTCGATTAACAATTCTAAATGGTGGGGAAGGTTTAGATGATCCTAATTGGGATAGTAATTTTGCAGAAATGATGAAGAATAAATTAATTAGTTTCTATGACTTTGTTGTTGAGAATTATAATAATGGAAGAAAAGATAGAAATAATTCTGATAATTGGATAGAGAGCAAACTACATAGGCTAATAAAAGAAACAGAAGGGTTTATGGAAAATACAATGTTTAGGAGTGCTATTCAAAGAGGATTTTTTGATTTACAAAATTCTTTGAAAAGATATTTACAAAAAAATAAGAAACCCAACAAAATTGTGTTAAATAACCTCATAGAAACACAGTTGTTGTTGTTAAGTCCATTTACTCCTTTCATATGTGAAGAAATATGGAATAAAATCGGAAAGAAATTTATTAGCTTAACTAAGTGGCCTGAATATGATGAAAAAAAGATAGATATTGAACTAGAAAAGACAGAGGAAAAGATTAACAATAGCCAAAAAGATATTATAAATATCAAGAACATTGTAAGAATAGAAAATCCTTACACCTATCTTTATCCTATTCCAAGTGAAACTGATTTGTTTGAAGAAAATAAAGATTTTTTAGCTAAAACTACAGGTTCTGAATCTATTTCTGTATTTTCCATGAAGGAAATTAAAAATAATCCAAGTCTTGACCCCGAGAGTAAGGCAAAAAAAGCAAAACCGGGCAAACCTGGAATTTATGTTTCTGGAACTGCTTTGGACGTTTGATTAAGAATGTACCTTGCAGGTTCCCTATAATATCCATTTCCATAAGAAGACTCTTTTATCTTTTTAATTAATCCTTCTTTTTCAAATATTTTAAGCCACTTAAAAGAATTGCTTAGATTTTGATATTTCATCTTATGTTTTAAATCGATAGAAGTAAAATGTTTTTTCTTTATCCCTAATTCTATGATAGAATTTTTTACTTTTAATGGCTCTTTATATCTTTTATAATCATTGAACATTTCTTTAAACTTTAATTCTTTTTCTGGATGGGGAATTGTTATTATTTTTCTTAATTTTAGAAGATTTTTTCTTTTGGTTATATGGATGACTTTTCTTATTCTAATTTTATCCTTTGTTAAATATACGTTACCACAATAATGTCTAAAATTTATATCTAACCTTTTCAGAATTTCTGTTTCGAACTTCATTATATTATTCATTCTTCGAATTAATTCAGTTTGAACGTTGAAAGGTAATTTCTTGAAAGGTGTATTCTTTTTTATATTTTGTAGCGGTTTATAATTTGTTACATCCATAGATCTTTTCCAGCTAATTAATTTCTTATACTTCTCTGGTTTAGGTTTCTGTGGATTAAAAATTACAGATCCTTCATCGGCTATTGTTTGTTCAAGCCAAGCACACATAAGCTCTTTGTTAGATAAAATTTCATTAGGTATTTTGGGGTCATTTGTAACTTTTGAGCCTTTAAAATTTACATAAGTTAAGAATAAATCCCTAAAGATAGAGGGAAAAGCTAAAACTTTATCATTTTCTTTTAGATACTCTTTAATTGTTTCTTGATTGCCTCCGAAAGCTTCTAGGGTAGATTTTTTGACTGAATCTCTTAGTGGTTTTTCACTATTTGAATAATACATTCCGCCGCTTATCCAACCTTCATTGAAAATTGCTGCTAGTGTCCTTACAGATTGTTTAGAATTAAAATTAAAAGGTAGTTTTGGATTAATGATTCCCTTGCTGTTTTTATGTCCAATCCAAAGGATTTTCTTTTCTGCTTTTCCTAGAGTGAAATTTTTATTATTTAGATATCTGATTAATTTTACCAAAAACTCAATGCTAATTTTACGCCTACTTATATTGATGACTCTCTTAAATGTATTTTTAGAAAAACCCAAAACTTTGACTGCATCGTTTAAAGTTTTTACTTTATTCATGAATTTAGACATAAGTTCTTTCTTGAAGATTTCATCCAAAATAACTCTATTTTGGTTTGGTAGTTCCCAAAAATGTATCATAATATTAATAGAAGGGCGGTTAGTTTATATACGTTACGCGCGTGTAGAAATCCTTGCAATGCTAGAAAGTTTTTAGCAAGATTCTAAGAAAATCCACAATCTCTTTAAAGCATTAATTTTTTAAACTGTTTTTGAATTTCCTTTGGATATAAAGGAACTATCTCTTTCTCTAGAAATTCCATGAGTTTACATGATAATTTATCCTCTCCCCATAAATCACCCTCATAAGTATATGCATTTGCCCTACAGCCACCACCACAAATCTTTAGATATCTACATTCTTTGCATCCTTTGGGGTAACTCCTATTTTTCTCAACAAAATCTCTCCACTCTTTTGAATTTCTATAGGTTCTTAACTCATTTGCGATTTTCCCAAAAGGTATATGTAAAGAAGGGCAAACCAATATTTCTCCTTTTGGATTTATAGTTATAGAGCGGAGTTGATAATTGCACGGATGTGCATTTAACTCACACTCGTAAAATCCGCTACCTTTTTTTATTCTTTCTGAACAGAATAATCCAACAATATCTAACCTAATGTTATTTTTTCCCTCAAGGTATTTAACTATTAGTTTTTTTAACTCGGATAAGGTGTAATTTAGTTCTATATTTAATTTATTTTCTTTAAAACTCCCTTCGTTAAAAGGAATGTCAATGTTCCATTGATCCACTCTTAATTTTTCTAATAAGTCCAATAGTTTTAATAATTCTCCTTTTTTTAAAAAAGGTGAAATTGTTGTATTGATTACAACGATAAGGTCGTTCTTTTTGATTAGTTTAATTTTTTTTATTACAGGTTTATAGTCATAACCTCTCAAAGCCTTATGTGATTCTAATCCATCTAAACCAATTCTTAACGTAATAATTTTGTTGTATTTATCTTTAAATTTTTTTAATTTAGTAATATGATCTGTATTTAAAAGGGTTGTATTTGTAAGAATTGAAGTATTTCTTGGGCATTCCTTTAATATTTCAAATAAATCTTTTCTTAGAAAAGGTTCCCCTCCGCTTAATGCAACTTTTTCTACTCCTATTTCTTTTAATTTTTTTATAATTTTAAGAAGTCTATTTTTGGAAGGATTTTCCCCGTAAAAATCAGACATATGGCAATGCAGACACCTTTGATTACATTTTCCAATTACATCTATGTGTGCTCTTTTTAACATACTTCTTAAAAACATTATTGTGTGTCAGCTAAATGTCCTTTGAGTTCTTTTCTTTCAGGTAAGGCTTCTTTAACTTCGGATTCGTATATTTTTGCCATAATGGTAGATAAGTCTTTCTATTTAAATATTTTTCTATTATTTTGTCCCACAGTCAGTAAAATCGAAAGGTTTATTATTGTCCAAAATTATTGATTATAATGAAAAAAGTTGAGGACAAGGCTAAAAAATTAAAAGTAGACTTAGAATTTGCTAGAAGAACAGAAGAAGCTTGGAAAGAATATGAAAGAGGAGAATTCAAGAGTATGGATTCTAAAGACTTCTTAAAAGAACTTTAAAAATAATGAATGTACCACAAAGACAAACAATAAATTATTCTAATACTGCTTTTATCCTTCTAACACCTGCAGAAGAAGATTGTTCTTTTTTAATTCTAAAAACACCTAATTCAGAAGTATTTTCAACATGAGGTCCAGAACAAATTTCTTTAGAAACCTTTGAAATAGAATAGACATTTACTTTTTCTTTATATTTTTCATCAAAGATTCCTACAGCTCCTTTTGCTTTTGCTTCTTTTACTGTCATTTCTTCTCTTTTAACTTCTAATTTGTCTTTAATCCATTGGTTAACTTGTATTTCTATATTTTGTAGTTCTTCTTTCTCTAATTTTCTGTCAAAATTAAAATCAAATCTTAATCTTTCAGAATTAATAT
>CAYFGV010000013.1:0-17078 GCA_964342845.1 Candidatus Woesearchaeota archaeon | reverse complement strand
TCTAGTGGATAGGACATAACCTTGCGGAGGTTAGAGCCCGGGTTCAAATCCTGGAGGGGGCGTTTTTATCCAAACCAACTTCCTAAACCTGTTTGTAATTCTTTATCTTTTCCAAATACAGATTCAATCCTTTGTTGCAATAATTCTAGACTTTGTTTTAAATAAGGAGGTAAATTATATTTGTTAGCTAAACTTATACAAGGTTCTAGATACTTGATAACTGATCCTTCAGAAATTGTAAATATTATTTTTCCTTTACATTTTAAACAATGGCCTGCTAATGGAGGTCGTCTGTATTTTTCATTACAATTTACGCATCTAAACTGTTGCATAGAAAATTTTCTTAAGTTTCCTTTTAAATCTCTAATGAAGTGTCTTTCTATAACTAACCTGGCTACATCTACTTCGTCTACTGCTCTAATTTTTTCTGCTAGTCTCATTTGTCCTCTTACTTTTTCTTCCATTGTGGGCAAAGCCTTGTATGCTGAAAAGTTTACACCTTCATTTATATCTGAAGTATGATGTGTAAATCCCATTTTTTCAAATTGTCTTTCTGTTTCTAAAACATCTCCGAATTTTTCTATTTTAACATCCCAAGGCATTTTATAATCTTCACAAGCCTTATAAAATTCTAATGGGTACTTCCAAGCTATATCCATGTTTAAAACCATGTCATCTACTTCAGAAGGTGCTAATATTGAAGTTAAAACTAAAGGTGCATCTTGTGTAGCACCTCTGTGAGAAGGTAGGTATTTTTTTGAGAAGTTTAGCAAGGCGTCTGTTAAAAGCATTACTGCAACTTCATCTCCGTCGCATTGCTTACTTAAAATAGAATTTGTAACAACTAAATGTTCTTTAGTGTCGATACTTAAACAATAACTCTCCTTTTCTCCAATTTCGTCGATAGAAGTTATTGGATCGTAAATAAAATCTTTATCTTTATCTATTCTCATTCCGACACCTTTTTTATTTAAATGGAAATTTAATATTTTGTTTTTTGTATTTGACAGAAAAGCAATCTTTCCAAAAACATCTACAAAATCAGAACCAATTATTAATTTAGTTATTTTAAATTTTGGAATTTTTCTATTTTTTCTAATATAAAATTCTTTCACAGCAGGACCCGGTTCTTTCTCATATTCATATTTTTTTGAAAAAATTCCAAACCTAGATAAGCAAAATTCTAAATCTGCTAACAATCCTTCACTTACTGTATCACAAGTAACCCTCCTATCACTTAAACTAACACTTCCATCTCCTTCAAAATATCCTCTTAAAAACGACCCTAATCTATTTAGAGGTAAATCTAAAAATAAATAAGGGACTCTTTTATTGTTAGCATTACTTCCACATTCAAGTATTTTAGTAAAAAATAAATAAAGAATTTTAGAGGAAAACGTAACTCTATCTTTTTTCTTCTCAGAAACTTTTAACCCAAATTTCTCAAAAATGGTTTTCTCAATAAATTTCTTTAACTTCAAATCATTAGAAGCAATATAAACTTGATTTAAACCTTTTTCCCCTCTAACACTACGAGAATATCCTTCTGCAATATATAGCCCAATAATTTCAAGCAATTCTTTATCTAACATAATCACAATTGGGACTTCGACATTGTCTCTTTTAATTGCAATCTTTCCTTGCTCATAAATTTCTTTCTTCAAATCAGAATTTAATCTTAAAATAAATTCCAAAGGGTAACTATCTCTCAATTTATAATTTGTAAATCGTTTTTTAGAAATTTTTAATTTATTTAAAATCCTTTCTTTTTCCCAATCATCTAATTTTTCAACTAACTTTCTAATTCCACGAATCATTAAATTTTTTTCATGTTTTAGAAACTCAACTATATTAATTTGTTCTAATTTTTTCTCTTTGATATTAATTTTTATTGGAAGAGGTAACTTATCTCCGATTTTTAAATAAGATGCTTTCTTAATTTTTCCTTCAACTAAGAACTTATGATTTTCGGTTACTTTAATTTTCTTTCCTAAAGAAGTCTTAATATTAAGCATATTCCTTTTTGTATGTTTTGTAAGATTTTTGACTCTAACACTTTTGATCTCTTTATCTAAGCCGATTGTCTCAAATCTACTAACTTTTTTTTCTTTTGTTCCCCAACTATCCACAATAATCTTAGGATTTAGTTCTTCGACTAATTTTCCTATTTTTGTGATTCTCCAATTTCTGTTTTTCTTTAGAGGAATAAATGTATCGTAATCAAAACAATCTCTTCTAACAGCACAATGTAATAATGGGTGTGCATAAAATCCTTGTGTTTTTGAAAAACCTATTATTCTTGAAACTGTTCCTGCAGATGTATGTGGTGCTAAGGAAATGACAAGATGGCCAACTAAGTCTTCTTTATTTTTTAGATTGTAAAATGGTTCTAAGCTATATAAATTTTTCAATAAATCATCTATAAACTTTGTAGTTCTGTAAAAGATTATGTCTGCTGGTTCATCAAAAGAGTCTAAACAAGCAGGCAATATTATATCTTGTGCTTTAATCTCTATAATTTGTTCTTCTGATATTAATGGTTCGTTGTAAATATCTTTTTTATACCCTATCTCTTTTAGTTTTTTTATACTAGTTCCTATTTCTTTTGGTTTAAAGTGCGTTATTGGTGTTTCAGTCATATCATATCTAATAGTACCATCTTTGTTGACCGATACATTATGTATTGCTCTTAAAATTCCTTTGATTAGATTTTCTGGTGTGTGGTCTTTGTTAGAAGTTCCACGAATTCCTTTGATTAAGGCAGGAAATTCTTTTAATTTTAAATCTTTTTGAACTGCGTCAAAATATTCATTTATATTTATATCTTGTAGTTTGTAAGGTATAACTCTATGTTCTTTACATTCTTTGGTTTCAATTAATTTATTACAATCTATGCAAAAATATTGTTTTGTTGTTTTTGATTTGCAAAGATGACATATTGGATAAATTGTTTGTTTATTGCAATTATTACAAAGGTAAATTGGGAATTCTGCTGAAACTTTTCCTGCTTCTAAAGCTGATTGGAAACATCTCAACCGTCCTCCTTCTTCTCCTACAGGAAATAAGACGTGTGGCGAGCCTGTTAATTTTCTTATTTTAGCTTTTTCTGGTCTACCCATTCTTGCTCCTATTGTTAAACCAGATTTGTCTTTTAACTCCACTTCAGAAATGGAGTTGATAATTTCTAAAACAGATTTTTTTTCTGTAACAGAAGATACTAGTTTTTTAATATCTAAGTCTCTAGTATAAAATCCTAAAGATATTTTTAGTGGTTCTGAATCTTCTATAACTATGTATTCATTTGTGACAACTGAGTGAGGTAAACCCATTTTTTCTAAAACTCTTTTTGGATTTATGTCTTCGATATTTTTTACTATAGGTAGTATTATCTTGCTATCTTTAATTGTTGCTTTACTTAACCAACTAAACAAAGTTAAAAGTTCTTTGTGGTTTATTTCTGTCCAGCGTATTGTGTGCTTTGGGTGTAAAGGTATTTTATATTGTTTAGAAATATTAAAACAATTTTTTGGTGAAAGTTTTGTTATTAGTGGTTCTTTTAATAATTTTTCAACTATAGGTAATTCTATATTAGATTCTTTTGAAATCTTTTCTACTGAATCTTCTTTTTTTTCTAATTGAAGTGTCCAATATTCTTCACAATAACCAGGTGGTGCTAAAACATGAGCTCTATCTAAGAAGTCTCCATGATTAACTAAAAGGTCTCCTAAGAATAAAATTTCTTCTACTTCTTCTTTATATTTTAGTGCTGATTCTTTGTTTTCTATATATACTACATTTTGATTTTTTAGTTTGACAATTGGCCCTTCTATTGTATCCACAGCATTTATTACTGTTGATTTACCTGGTCTTTCTACTTTCAGTTGTGTGCCTGTCGCAATGAAGTTATCTAAGATAATCATTGTTGCTGGATTTAAACCCATTGCAGACAGACCTGTGTTTCTAGCCCTTCCGTATCTTAATCTAAATCCTCCTTTAGCTAAAGGGTGTGTTAAAACAGGTCTTCCAGCTACTAAGTCTTTTATAAATGTGTGATCTGGTTTTATTTTTTCTTCTGATGTTTCTTTTTTTCCTTTTGCTTTTATTTTTTTTTGTAGTTTTACAAAGTCTTCTAGGAAATCCCAATCTTGCATTCCAAAATCTTTGCCCCATTTTTCTAGTTGTTTCCAAACTTTTGGTGCTTTTTGACATATACACTCCCCCACAACTAAACAAAAACCATTTCTTATTTTGTTTGCTTCAATTCTTGAGAGATTTTTGTAGTTAGAAACTTCTATTTTTTCTGAGGGGTCACCATCTATCATAATAGGTATGTTTTTTATCATAAAAGTAATTTCTTCTTCTGATGGAAAGTATTGTAAATTTGTTATTCTTTCATGATAATCCGTTAGTTCAGTTACAGATCTTTTTATTTCTTGTTCAGTCGCATCATAAGTGGAATAACCCAATTCTTTTCTGATGTAATCTGCAATTAATAAAAAAGCTGAAGCTGCTGTTCCTCCTGCACTTCTTACAGGTCCTCCAAATCTTAATGAAAAGAATTCTTTTTGATTATCTAACCTTTTTTTAATATCTACCGCTACAAACCCCTCTAAGGGTGAGGAAACAACCCCAATAGTCACATATGCAAAACCTATTCTTAGTCCTGTTTCTATTGCTTTCATTTTTGATTCAAATTTACAAAATTTTTCTTGAGCAACTTCTAAAGCTATTGTTAGTGCTACTCTCCAATTTGCCTTTCCATGTGCTTGTTCTAATTCTAATATTTTTTTAGGTATACCTTTCCCGATTATCTCTGGAGCAGCAATAGAAATTAAACCTTCTACTCTTTCTGCCATATTTCTTGCTAAAGGAATTTCTATTTTTTGTTCTGGATCTAAACCTTTTTTCCTTGCTAAACTAGCTATATCGTATGTTTTTTTTACTTCTTTGTTTATACTTTCGAAGTATTCCTGCATTTCTTTTGAAGCTATCATTTTACAAAGTTCATTATTTTTACTTCTCTTGTTTTTAAATTTAATATTGGTACTTTTCCTGGTTCTGGATTGTGCCCTACTTTTTCTTGGAAAGGTGTTTTAGCTTGCCAACATGATGCACAAATTAAAGTTATATTATTATAAGATGAAACAGAAGAAGTATGGACGTGTCCTGAACAAAAGACATCAGGAGTTTTGTCTATAACTAAATTATCTTGTTCTGGGTCTGCAACAAACAAAGTAGACGTATGTGTTGGAGCAAAGTGTCTTTTTTGTAATAAAAACTTCATTATTATATCTGCTCTATCATAACCGCCTTTGTTTCTTATTGATTCTACATTTGCTACATAATAGTCAAAGCTATATCCGTGATACATTAAAACATTTATACCTTGAAAATCTTTATTTGATGCTATATTAATTAAAGAAGGATTTGAAACTATTGTGACATTATCTAATTTATATAAGTCTTCTGTAAGGTCTTTGTCTAAGTTTGGTTGTGGTTCTGAAATTCTTAATGCGTCGTGGTTTCCTGCACATAAAATTATTTGTATGTCTTTTCTAATTAATGAAATGTATTCTGCTGCTTCTTTATATTGTTCTCTAATGTCTTTTAGATAAAGTTCTTCATCTTGATTAGGATAAATTCCAATACCGTCTACTATATCCCCAACAATAAATAAATATTTGACTTTTTTGGCAATTTCTTTTTGCTGGGAATTTCCTGTTTTCATGTTTAGCCATTTTATAAATTTTAAAAATTCTTCTTTTAAAAACATTTTTGATCCTATGTGTATGTCTGATATAAATGCTGCGTGGATTTCTTCTTTTGTTACTTTTGATTCGTTTGTTTGAAGTATATCTGGTGTGAAAAGTTTATTTGTAAATACAATTTTATCACCCATGTTTCCTTTTAGTCCAATAACTTCATCTAAAACAATATCTTTGGCTGCTTCGTAGATTGATTCTTTTTGCATGATCATTATCTTTATTTTTCCTGTTGGATCTTCTAAAGTTAGAGCTATGTTGTTGTTTTTTGTAATCATTTTATCTGAAACAATTCCTATGATTGATACTTGTTCTCCCCGTGGTTTTGAATGTAATCTGTTTATCGAAGTTGCTGTTTGTAATTCTGGTCTATTAAGAAGTATTTTTTTTAGTTGGTGATATCTTTGTTTATAAAGCCCTACAAAATCCTGGACTTGTTTTTTTTGTGGTGGTTTATTATAAGATTTTAAAACCATTACAGGGTAAATTGTTGATTCTTCTTCCAAGTCATTTGACTCTGTTATTTGTTCTGCTGGTTGTTTTATTTCTTCTATTAAACTATCTAAGAAATCTTTTTTTTCTTTTGAAGTGTGATAATTTATAATGTCTAAAAATGTTTTGTATATTTTTTCATCTTTTCCTTTTTCTAATAATGCTCTTGATTTTTCAAATTCATTCCAATTTATTTCTGGAGTTTTAGTTGTTTTTAAAATTAATTTGAAAATATCTTTGTTTATAATTGTAAGGTTATTCTTATCTTTTATTTTTTCTGAAAGTTTTGATAAAAATTCATCTAAGTCTTGTTCTTTTAATTCTTTAAAGAGTTCTGGATTTATTAGAAAGTTGTTTTTCAGAAAAAAATTAATGGTTACTTCTTTGTTCATAGGTCAAGAGCTTGTTTTAAAATTGTTGTCAGTTTAGGTAATGTTGCATCCGGTATTGCTAAAACAATTTCTCTTGTTCTTCCGTATCTTCCTTTACTTATCACTGTTGATGTTATAATACCTAATAAGTCTAGTTCTGAGAGAATATCTGAAATTCTTCTTTGAGTTAATGGTTTTAAACCTATTTTACTACAGTATTCTTTGTAAACCTTGAAAATATCACCAGTATAAAACTTTTCGTCTTTTTGTGCTAAACGAAATAAAGCTAATAGAGTTAGTTGTGCTTGTTTTGGTTGCGTGGCTATTATATCATTTATTCTGTCTCTTTCAATTTTTTCTTCTGCATGATCTATATGTTCTATTGATATTTTTGTTTTGTCTGATCTTTCTGCTAATTCTCCTGCAACTCTTAAAAGTTCTAAAGCTCTTCTTGCGTCTCCATGTTCTCTAGCTGCATAAGCTGCACATTTTTCTATGACTCCATCTTCTATAACTTCATCTGCAAATGCTTTTTTTGCTCTTTCCCTTAAAATATCTTGAATCTGTATTGCATTGTATGGTGGAAAAACTAATTCTTCTTCTGATAAAGATGATTTTACTCTTGGGTCAATATGGTCTGTGAAGAGGAGATCGTTTGATATTCCTATGATTGATAACTCTACATTTTTTAATTCTGAATTTATTCTGGTTAAATTATAAAGTATTTCGTCGCCTGCTTTTTTAACTAATTGGTCTATTTCATCTAAGATTAATATTATTAATTTCTTTTCTTGATCTATTTTTTCTAAGAAAAGTTTGTATACTTCGTCTGTTGGCAATCCTGTTGCAGGGACTTCTTCTCCGAAAGCCCTTGCTAATTGAGCTATTAATCTATATTCTGTGTCTGCTACTCTTTTTAATTTACAATTTAAATAAAAACATTCTACAGATATATTTTGTTCTTTTGCTACTTCTAATATTTGGTTTGTTACATGTTTAATTGAAAGGGTTTTGCCTGTGTTGTGTGAAATTATTCCATTGGCTATGAAATTATGATTTTTTGGAACAGTTAAGTCGTAAACTTTATCTTCGTAAGTTTCTTGTATGTTTTTTATTTTGTAAGTTATATGGTTGTTATGGTATTTTGGATTTGGTTTGTGTACTTTGTATCTTTTGAAAAGATTCTTCATTCTTTGGTGTTTTATGGTGCTGTGGAATCCAATTTTATGGTAAAACCTAGTTAAATTTTGTTCTCCATTTATGTAAAGTCTAAATGAGTTGAATAATTTTCCGTTACATTTAGCAGATTTATTTCTTATTTTACAAGCTATTCCTTCTTGGTGTAAAAGATAAGAAGTTTGCTGTAATAATTTTTTTGAGTTGGAATAATATTCTATTTGGAAAGTTTGTTGGCTTACAGTTCCATCAGCTGTAAATAGTGCTTTTAAAAATTCTCTTTGGATAATAGAAGAAGATTCTAAGATAATTTGTGGAATTTCTACAATATCACTTTTTTTCCCAAAGGGAATTCCTATTTGATTTAATGTTTGACAAACTTCCTGCGAAATAACTTGAACATATGGACATTTACCTTTGTCGATAACTATTGAAGGTGTGTAGTTCTTGAACAATTGTGAAATATCTGTTTGTACTAAATTTAAAAGTTCTTGATCGTCACTAAAATATCTAAATCTTTGCCTGTCTGAATTATACCAATATCCTTTGCTATCTTTTGTTCTTCTTTTTCTTCTATTTAATGAACCATCTGCAATAACAAAAGCAGATAACCTAGCCAAGGATAAGGGGATTTCTTTTAAGTTTGGGTTTGGTAAATTGTAAGCTACAACCAATTCGTCATTTATATTTAATTCGTCTGCTTTTTTCCATTCCATGTCGTCTTTTAATAAAGGATGGTCTTTAGTTACAATAAGTTCATGACCATTATCTAAAGTGATTTTTAATAGTTTATCTTTATTTTCGAACCTAAGGAAAATAAAAGAAGACCATTCATACTCTTTTGTTTTAGTATTAAAACTCAATACTTTAGAATTTGTATCTATGTTTTTTATTTTTACATTACCTTTATCTGTGTAAATTAAACTTTCTCCTGAGATACAGCCAGTTTTTCCATAACAAAATAAATTAGATGGTTTTTCTAGTCTTAGTGAAGGGGCTAACATTGCTGCTACTTGATCTATTTGTTCGTCTCTGTGAGGTATTGTTTCTGGAGTATATGAAGATTGCAATACTTTTTTATCTTTGAACAAAGGAGTTTTCTCTAGATAATTTTTAAAAAATTGATTTAGATTTGTTTTCGGAGGCATAGTGTTTTTAACTTAGTTATAAGATATTTAAACATTTAGATATTTGATTATATCTCTCTGAGACCATGATTTCGTGTGGAGATTATTTTTTATTAAAAGTTGGGTGTTTTTTGTGTTTTGATTATAAGGTAACACCTTGATTTCATGTGGAGTTAATGAGTGTTTTGTAAATATATAATATAATATAGAAAAACTTAAATATAATAATATAATAATGCTTTTATTATTATTAATTAATTCTTAGGTTTTGAGGTTTGTATTTATTGAATTTAAAGGATTTTTTATTTCTTACTTTTTTATTTTTATTTTATATAATATATTAATTAAGGATTTCTTAGGAAAGGAGGTTCCTAGTACTCCAAACGAACTTTTTTTTATTATATTAGATTCCATAGGAAAAATAGGTGGGTGGGGGTTGCAAAATGTTTATTAAGTAGTTAGATATAGTTTAAGTTTATGGAATTAATAACTATACTACTGTTTTTCTTTGCTGTGTTTTTAGCAGTTTTTATTGTAAAAAAGATATTTAAAGTTGTTCTAGTTTTTATGTTGTTTTTTATTCTTATTTTCGGAGTTTTTGGATATATTGTTTATCAGGATTATCAAGAGATTAAATCTATTTTTGAGGATGGGGATGTTAATCTTATTTTTTATAGTAGTGATGAAATTCAGTTTGGTTATAATGTAGATTTTTCTGGAGAGAAAAGTTATGAAGAGTTGCAAACAGAGGAAAGTTTTGATTATGATGTTTTAAAAGGATATTCTGATCTCTTACTTTTGATTGAAGTTGATTTTGTAGATGATTTTGTTGCTGATGAGGTTAGTATTGAAAATTATAATTTAGACAAAGGAGAAGTTTTAAATGTATTAAAAGGGAATGAAAGTTTAGAGAATGTTTCTCAGACAGATTTATTTTTAGCGAGTGTAGATCAGTCTGGATTAGATAATGGGTTATTTTTTAAAGAATTGGTTGATTTGTATAGGTTTGATAGACTTATTATTTATAAAGAACCATTGTCTTTGAAGATAGTTAGAGCTTTTGGATTGTTAAACCCGTTAGAAAGATATATAAATAAGTGAATATTATCATTTAACAAGGTGTTTAATCATGGCTGGAGAAGAAAAGAAATTTGCTAAACAATTGATGGGGAAAACTGTTGTTACTAAAACAGGAAAGAAGTTAGGAGAAATAGGTAATCTTTCTTTTGAAACACGAACAGGGGAATTAATAGAACTAATATTAAGAAATCCTACTGCTTTTATTCATGGTCTTGATTTAGAGAAGAAGGAAGGAGATTTTATGATACCTTATGGTGCTGTGGTTGCTGTTGGGGATTTTATAGTTGTTTCTGAGGAAGATATAATTTAAATAAATATATTTATTTTTTAAATATGGCTTTTAAAACTACAAAGGATGTTGAGGTTCCAAAGGAACTTATTGATACTGTAATTGGACAAGAACAAGCTGTAAATATTGTTAAAAAGGTTGCTAAGCAGAGAAGAAATCTATTATTAATTGGTCAGCCTGGTACTGGAAAAAGTTTAATAGGTCAAGCATTATCCTCTTTATTACCTAAAGAGAAATTATTGGATGTTGTTAGTTTTCATAATTTTAGTGATGATAATTTGCCACTTATAAAATCTTTTTCATATGGCAAGGGCAAGGAATTAGTTGAAAAGGCTAAAATACAAGAGAAAAGTTCTTTGAAATTTCAGAATGTTTTTTTGTTTATTTTGTTGATTTTGGCAGTTATTTCTCCTTGGTGGATTAGGTCTAATTATGGAGATATTATGGCTGCAGCTTCTTTGATAGGTAGCATGATGTTTGTTGTTTGTTTGGTTTTATTTTTAAACTTAGGTAAGAAGGCTAGGATGAGTGAAAAGGATCCTGTTCCTAAAATTTTAATAGATAATTTTGAGAAGAAGACAGCTCCTTTTTTTGATGGTACTGGAGCTCATGCTGGGGCTTTGCTTGGGGATGTGCTTCATGACCCGTTACAATCATTTTCTAGTGGGAATGTTATTTTGAAGAAAAATGGTAAGAAATCTAAGATTTCATTAGAAGTGAACAAGTTTTTGAGGAAACATAAATTGGATTTGATTAAGAAAGATGGTTATTTGGCTAGTTATTTGAGTGAAGGTGAATTAGATGTTTTAGGTGAAGAAAAAGGGAAGGTTATTGATTCTGGTGTTTTGTCTGTGAATAAATATGAATCTGATAAACCTTATTTGGTTAAAGTTGTTACTGAATCTGGTAAAGAGTTAATTGTTAGTCCTGAGCATAAGGTTGCTGTTAAGAAAAAAGGTAGGAAGAGTTGGGTTGAAGCTTTTAAGTTGAGGAAAGGGAGTGAAGTTTTTGTTTTGGAGTGATTGTAAAAAAATCTAGTTAGGGATTGAATTTTTGCATATGTATGGGTTAGTTTCAATCAGAGTCAATTCACAACATATATAAATCTTATCATATTCCTCTTTTTATGGTAATTCCAGACTATTTGCCAACATTAGATGAAGAAACTGTTGTATATAAGTGGGAAGGTACTCCTGTAGTGGAAAGGGCAGAAATCGGCCATGCTAATGGTAATTTAAGTCTAGATTATGTTGTAGGTCGTGATGAGATAAACCTCTATTGTTCGGATGCAGTTAGAGAAGAAAGAGGTAAATTGTTTGCTGCAGATGATGATTGCCCAGATGGTTACTACTTAAAACATGTTAGATCTTATCGACCAATAGATCAGAATTGACTCTGACTTTTCCGGTTGCTTCACAATCCTTGACCCTCGTGTTATTTAGGAAACATAAAACAAAATTACGTGTAAATCGACGGCTTTATTAAAATAACAAATTAAATTATACGATGAAATCGATAAGTAGATTGATTAAGAAATTAGAACAATTAACATGTAAAGATTGTGAAAAGATTAGAGAAGAAATAGCTGAAATATGTAGTAAATTCCTAAACGAAGAGTTTGGAACCTATCAAAAATTAGATGGAGAAATCAAAGATCTAATTGATGAATTAGGAGTTATGGATGAGATTGAAGGCAGAAAAGAGTCAAAAATTCTTCATATGAAAGTAGAAGAAGTAAAACAAATTTTGAAAAGATTAAAGGTGGTTATTGAATAATATTTCACATAATCTGTTTTGTTTGCTCGAACCTTAGTGAGCCATAAACTGAAACTGAAAGCTTCCTTGTGAATTTTAATTTTTATTTTTGGGGATGGTTTCTTCCAATGATCAATAAACAAGAGAGAAAAGCTCGCTTTTTTATTTCTTTTTTCTAAAAAGAATTTTTGCTTGTTGGATATAGTATATATTTAATAGTAGCAACAAACAGAAAGCCTTAAGTATACAAAAATTTACTTTTTTTTATGAAAAGTGGACCTACAGATGAACAGCTTGTAGCTATGAAAAATGCGATTCAATTAGGTAGAACTCTGCAAAAAGATCATCCTGAAATCGCGGAACTATATCGGCAAGGAAATTCTATAGCTCAAATTGGGAACTTTCTAAGGGTTGAATTAGAATACCAAGTTAACTATAGTGTTGCTTGGAGTGGAATACAGAGGGCAATTTCTGGACACCAAGGAGGTCTCAAAGTTAGAGCATATATGGGCTTAATTGAAGAAGACGAAAGAAGAACTTTAGCAAAAGAACACAATAGAGAAAGTAGTAAAAGGTTATGTGAAGATAAAAAGGGAGTATTTTCACGAACTCCTGATCAAGTTCGGAAAGACAGCCAAAGAGCAGGAAAGATTTCTTATTGGGGAGAAAAAGGGCTTAGGAATATGGCTAAGGAAAAAAGAAAGAAAGTAAGTCAAAAAGCCGGACGAAAAATATATGAGGAAAAATTAGGGATACATGGGCTATCGCCAGAAGAAACCAGGGCTAATGCCGAAAAAGGGGCTCTTGCTAGAGGTTGTTCTTTGTGGACAGAAAAAGAAACTATAGACGCTTATAATTTATTACAACAAGCAGATTGTCAAGATAAAGATGGTAGACCAGATCTAAGAAAGATTGTTCAAGGACTTGTTGGTTTGGGATATTCAAAAAGAACTCCGATTGCTATTAAATCGAGGGTAAGAAAATATAGAAAATCTTTGGAGGATAAATTATAGGAGATTAAAGAGAACAGTTTCTAAATAAATTTTTCGACTTCTTTATGAATATTGCTGTTTTAAAGAAAATTTAGGGATTTGTTTTAGACTTTGTTTTTAGTTAATTCTTCTTTTTGTTTTCTTTTTTAAAAATTTATTATTAATCTCTTAATGGTGGGCAGGAAATTATTTTATAAAATTAGCTACTTCTTCTGCTAAAAACTTTCTAGCATTGCAAGGATTTCAACACGCACATAAGGTTTATAAATGTGTTTTCCTATATTTCAATATGATAATTTTAACAGAGCAGGATTTAATAAATACTTATGATAAAAGGCAACAAGAGCAGTGTAGGTTGTATTATGACTACAGCAAAATTAAAAAACAGAATCCAAAATTTGGTTACAAAAAGATAGCTAAACTTTTAGGACAACCGATTGGAAAGACGAGATGGTGGCATGCTAAAAAACATGTTCCTGTTCCAATTCAGACTGTGCAGTGGCTGAAACAAAAGGGTTTGATTCCATTAACTAAAAATAATCCTAATCTTTCTTTAATAGCTAAAGTAATGGGAACTACTTTTGGAGACGGAGGTATATTTGAAAATTTAAATGGAATTTTTTTATCAAGCTCAGAAAAAGATTCTGTTAAAGAATTTGGAGAAGATTTAAAAGAAATTTTTGGAAAAGATATAGAAAAGAATTCAAGAATTATTGAAGGAGGGGAATATGGCCATTCTTGGTGTTATCAAAATACAAATAGAAATGTTATTAGATTTTTCCAAGCTTTAGGTGCGCCTATTGGGAGAAAATCAAAAATAAAGTTAAAAATACCGCAATGGATATTGAAAGATGATAGACTACAAGATGGTTTTTTTGGTTCTTTTTTTGGAAATGAAATAGGAATTCCTAAAATACATAAAGATAACAGAAGAACAGATTCTTTAGATATTGGTATGGTTTGTAAAAAGGAATTATATCAAAATAGAATAGAATTTTTAAGTAAAATTAAAAGATATTTAAGAAGAAAGAATGTTAATGCAGATAAGATTTACACTTTTAAACATAAAGGAGATGAAAATAAATTTTTGATGAAATTGGCTATAAATTTGAACTTTGATAATTTAATGAATTTTCATAAAAATATAGATATTCATTATTCTAGAGCTAAATCAGAAAAGTTAATAAATACGCTAAATAACCTAAAAAATCTAAAATTAGAGAGATTTAATAAGTTAACAAATACCTTAAATAAATTGACGCAAAGGAATTATTCAGAACAATGGGTTAAAAATAACTTGAGGTTAACAGACAAATCATTAAATTTTATATTAGAGCAAAAAGATTTAAGAGAATGGAAGTAAAAACTGAAAAAATAAAGAAAATTGAAAAGATTCCTTATAAAGGATTTTTATATAATTTGACAACCGAAACTGGAAATTTGTTTGCTAATAAAATATTAGTTAAAAATTCAGGAGGTTTTGGTACTCCTGCATATCAAAGATTAGTTCCTGGTCTGATTCATAGAGCAAGCGGAGGTGTTTTGTTTGTAGATGAAGTTGGAAATTTGCAACCTCATTCTCAACAAGAATTGTTGACAGCAATGCAAGAGAAAAAGTATCCTATTACAGGTCAATCTGAAAGAAGTTCTGGTGCTATGGTTAGGAGTGAACCAGTTCCTACTGATTTTATTTTAGTTGCTGCTGGTACTTTGGATTCTGTTAGTAAGATGCATCCTGCTTTGAGGTCTAGGATAAGAGGTTATGGTTATGAAGTTTATATGAATGATACTATGGATGATACTAAACAAAATAGAGGGAAGATTGTTCAGTTTATTGCTCAAGAGGTTGTTAAAGACGGAAAGATTCCTCATTTTGATAGAGGGGCTGTTTTAGAAATAATCCAAGAGGCTAGGAAAAGAGCAGGTGTTTCTGAAAAATTAACTTTAAGGTTAAGAGAGTTAGGTGGTTTGATTAGAGCAGCTGGTGATTTGGCTTTAGAGACAAATGCTAAAATTGTTGAGAGGAAACATGTTGTGAAAGCTAAGAGATTAGCTAGAACACTAGAACAACAACTATCTGATAAATATATTGAAAATAAGAAAAAGTATCAAGTTATTTTGGTTTCTGGTATTAAAGTAGGAAGGGTTAATGGGTTGGCTGTTATGGGTGGCAATGGTGCTTGTTCTGGAATGGTGTTACCTATTGAGTCTGAAATTACTTTAGGTGGTAAGAAGGCTGAGTTTATTGCTACAGGTCAATTAGGTAAGATAGCTAAGGAAGCTGTTAAAAATGTTTCAGCTACTATAATGAAATACTTTGGAGAAGATATTAAAGAGAAGTATGATATTTTTATACAGTTTGTAGGTACTAATGAAGGTGTGGAAGGAGATTCTGCTTCTATTGCTGTTGCAGTTGCTATTTTATCTGCTCTTAAGAAAGTACCTGTTAGACAAGATACTGCTATGACTGGTTCTTTATCTATTCGTGGTGAGGTGTTGGCTGTTGGAGGAGTTACTCAAAAAGCAGAGGCTGCTATTAATGCAGGTATTAAAAGAATTATAGTTCCTAAGGCTAATGAAAAAGATATTATTTTAGGGGAAGATGTTTTGAAAGGTGTTAAAATTATTCCTGTTGAAAGAATAGAAGATGTTTTTAAAAATGCTTTTGATTGGAAAGGACATGAGAAGGTTTTGAAGAAGTTTAAAGTATAGGAAGTTATTTAAATTCTTGAAGTTAGATTACTATTATGTTAACTAAAGAAGAAAAGTTTGTTTTGAAAAAGTTGGTCGATATAGAATTGAAAGAGTTTGTTAAAGAGGGAGATTCTGTAATATTTCCTTCTTTGAAGTTTTTAAAAGCAGAAGAAGAATATAAAGAATTTTTAAAGGTGTTGAAGAAGAAGTTATGATTTTTCCGTTAATTATATAAATAAGAGAACCTAAAACTAGTTTATGGAAAAAAAGAGTTATTTTTTGTTATGTTTCTTTTAGTAATTGGTTTTGCTTTTGCTCAAGAGGAAGGTGTTTTAGACTCAGAAGAAGTTATTCCAGAAGAGACTGTTTTTGAGGAAGAAGATTTTTTTGAAGACGGATTTGTAGAAGAAGAGGTTTTTATAGAGGAAGAATCTGAAGATGATATTTTTGAAGGCTATGAAGATGCTGAACTCGAAGTTGGGGCAGGTATAACTCCTGATAGTGGTTTTTATTTTGTTGATGAAATTTTTGATGGTTTTGGAAGTGATTTAGATCATAAAGAAGAAAAAGTAGCAGAGATTAAGGCTATGGTTGAAGCTGGTAATATTGATGCTGCTTCTGAGGCTTTGGATAATTATAAAGGATTTGCTGATGAATTAGAAAAAGAGGTTGAGCCTGGAGAGAGTGAAGAAGCTAAAAGAAGTGCTGCTGCTATTAGAAATACTTTAAGAGAAATTGAGGCTGAAATCCCAGAAGATGCAAGGGGAGAATTTGTTGATGATGTTATTGATAAGGAAAGGTCAATTGCGACTGCTGCTGAGATTGCTTCTAAGATTAAAGAATTATGTGAGGAGTTAGCTGGATTAGATGTTAATGAATATTATAGTGTTTGTAAAAGTGATGAAGATTCGCCTAAATGGCAAAGAGAATTAGATGAAGATTTGACAGAAGAACAGAAAAAAGAAGCTAAAAAATTTGGAGAGATAATGTCTGCGTGTTTTGAAACCTCTGGGCAAGATTGTAGATGTGATGAGATACCTTTTACTGAATTTGCTAATGTTTGCTCTGCTGCTGCACCTTTAGCTACTGCTTGTGACATTGATGGTGATGAGGCTGCTTGTGACAAATTAGATAGTTTGGAAATGCCGAGGCTTCCTGATCATTTGCAAGATGTTTTTGATGATATAGAAGATGGTATGATGGAATCTAAGTTTGATATGCATATGCCTCCTGAATGTGTTGAGGCAGGGGTTACTTCAGGTGAGGATTGTAGTGAAATTATGATTACGACACATGCTCCTGAGGAGTGTAAACAACCTCTTTTAGATTCTGGTTGTGAT
>CAYFGV010000012.1:0-17406 GCA_964342845.1 Candidatus Woesearchaeota archaeon | reverse complement strand
ACACCGTCACTCAAATCATCAACCAAAACTCCCTGAGAATCCTTAACAACAAAACTCTGCAATTCTAAATTAAGAGCTGCATCATCACAACCCTTAACACCACTAAAACCCTCACCAACAAAACAAAGATTAACTACTCCATCCTCTTCAAACTTATAAAACTTAACAGGCTCCAACATTAAATCCAAGCCCATATTATCAACAGCAGTATCAGGACTCTGAAAATTCCATTCAGCCCCATCCTTATTAATTATCAAACCAGCGTAACTAGGGAAAAATTCATAATAACCTTGACAAACATCTAAAATATCTTGGTTATTTATCGTGTGCTTTCCTTTAAATTTAATATTCTGTCCACCAGGTCTATGAACGTTAATAGAATCTTTATCCGATTCAGCAGTATCAGCAATAAAATCAACACCTGATTCAAAATCCTTGCCAACCAAACCATCAACTAAATTCTCATAAAAATCAAAAGTAGCCCACTCAGGAGGCTTCTCTGTAACAGGCACGTCTTCAAATTCCCAAATGCCAGGAATAGCAGCAGCACTCCAAAACCACATTTCATCTTTAAACTCAAACCAAAAATTAGTACCCCAGCTAGCATATTCAATCTCACACATATCATCAGCAGCTTCCTCAATTACACAAAAATTAACACCACTACCAGAATCAATATCTTCAATATCAAAACCAGTTCCTTTAATATATTTAACTTTCATTCCACCACCAGAACCAGAAGTCTTAGCCCACATACTTAATTCTTCTCCTTCATTTAAAACTAAACTAACATCAGTTTCACAAACACAATCTACAACTTCAGCAATTTCACAACCTACAACAGCCTCACTCAATAACCTCAAAACATCAGCATCTTCACCACCTTCATCTTCATCCTCACTAATACCTAAAAAATCCAAAACATCACCAGCATAACCCATAGTATAAAAACCAAGCACAACACCAAAAAAAACAACACCCAAAACCAAAAGAGCAGACACAATCTGCCAGATATTATATTCAGCCACCGAAAGTCACCACCTCTTTAAACTTCTCAAAAACATCATATAAATTCCCTTTAAACATCCAAATAACCAAAGCCAATATCAAAAGAAAAGCAACACCTATCAAAATCTTTCCAATATAATCCCAAGTCAAAGCACCTCTTTTCATATACATTTTAAACCTTAAACCTTTTTAACTTTTACTATTAAATACCACTCAACCCACTTAATATCAAAATAACTAATGAGTTAAATAACAAAGTCGTCAACAACCCAACTAAAACATACAAAACACCACTCTTAAACAAATTCTTACCCAACCTATTATCTTTAGTCAAATTATCTCCTCCGCTCTCAATACTTGAACTCAAAACAGTTAAAATATACACAATCTGAACCACATAAATTCCAATAACAATCTGAAAATAATAACCAGGAATAGCCTCTGTAATATCAAAAAAATCCAATACACCTGCCATGTCAAAACTAAAACCTCCAGACCCAGAAGTAAGACCTTCCCCGAGATTACCCAAATTAACAAAAATACTTATAATCATGCTCGAAATACCAACAACTATCCCAGCTATAACAGGGGCCATAAATTTAATCTGGCTTTTCATATCAGAAATAATATCAGCCATCAAATCACGCAACCTATCATCAATTTTACGAACCCGATTAGCATACTCACTAATACTAATCATAGCCTGAGCAACTATCTTACTTCCCTTCTTAGAACTTTCAACCAACACCTCCATTGAACTAGCAATAAAAGCACTAGGATATTCTAAAATAGCACCTGTTTTTTTATTAAAAACAGCATCATAAATACTCATCCCAACTTTACGAATATTATTACTAACTCTAGAAAAAAAATCACCAGTTGGAGTACCTTCCATATTCTTAGCAACATAATCAAAAGCAGCCTCAGTAGGAACACCATCTTCAATTCTATTTCCTAACTGAAATAAACTCCCTGAAAATTCCTTCTCTAATTTCTTAACTTCCTCTCTCTTTTTAATAACCCCTCCAACTTTTCCTCTATAATAAATAGATAACCCAAAAGCCAAACCAAAAGGAATAGTAAAACTAAGCATCATAGCACCAATCCCATAAGGACCATTACTACCAATAAACCCTAAAAAATTACCAATACCTATATCTATATCAACACCAGGAGCAAGATAACCTAAAAACAAAGGAATTAATCCAATCCCAAAAAAGAATAAAATAATCAAAAAAGGAATAAAATAATTTTTCACAACTTTAAAATTAAATTCACTCTCCCCATAACCCGTTGGTCTTTTACTCAAAATACTTAAACCAACTACAAAAACAACCAAAGGTAAAAAAATATTATAACCAAAAAATAATAATAAAATTTTCAGCCATACAGAAATTCCTTTTATAAAAGAACTTACTAAAGGCAACATAACCAAACCCAATATTGGTAAAACTACTCCAAGCATATGCAACATAGTTATAGGATTTTTCAACTCATGAGCATACCTTATCATCTTATCATAAGTTCCTTCTAAAATAGTATCCAAAGCTTTATCCAACATACTTAATCTTCTATCTTCTGAGCTTTCATACAAACTAGCTTCAATCAAATGAAAAGAATTGACAAACTCAAGATTATATTCTCTCCACTCCATCAAATAACTATCTAAACTTTCACGAATAGTATCAAACTTCCTTGTCTCTACATTCCAAAAAACCTTCTTCAAATCCAAGCTTAAAGGTTCTGAAATATGATTAGCAGCAAACCTAATAGCATGCTCTAAATTAGAAGTATGTCTCATATACATAACAATATACAAAATGCATAAAACCATCTGATTACTAGCTTTTAATCTCCATCTTGCAGCTAAATAACTAGGAAGATTCATTAAAGGTTTTAATAATAATAAACTGACTAAAATAAAAATCAAACTTAAAAAAGCAAAATAAGGAACACCTGCACCTCCTTGTGTACTAAAAACCAAAATATCAAAAACAGCTAACAATAAAAAAAACAAAATAAAAATAGCAACTACAAAAACAGCAAAACCATAACTCTCTGTAACATCTATATTCAAATGAGCCATCTCAATATCTTTTCTTAATCTTTCTTCGTCCTTTTTCTTTGGATTAACTCTAATTATCCTACCAAAAATCCTACATAGCCCTTCATAAAAATTAGCACCCCTACCTAACAACTCTCTTTTAAATAATTTATATTCATCAGAAAAATCCTTCTCATCAAAGTTAGAAATAGTTTGCTCAACCTGTTCACTATTTTTAAACTTAGATCTGTACTTTTTTAAAATCTCATCCTCTTTTTTATCTTTCAACATTTTTACTTGCCTTTTTCAACCAAACTAACCAATCATGTAAAATTCTACGATTATCTAACTCCCCTGCTTCTTCACTAACACTCTCACTAATCCTATGAAATTCATCATTACTTTGTATAACGAATTTAGCTTCTAACAAATTTTTATTCTTAACTTCATTAGCGTAATTTACCAATTTTTTCTTAATCTCTGCTCTTAATAAAATATTACTCCAGACAGCATCCCAATTACCTGCCCATTCTTTAACATTTCCAGCCACACTCTTTATAATTTCACTATCACCATTTATTAAACTATCTGTAGGCTCCAACATATCAGTCTTAGGATTATACTTCATCAAATCAACAAAACCACCCTCTTTCAAAGGATCCTCTTCCCACTCTTTTCTAACTTCAGTAATACTCATCAGCCTTCTAACAAACTTTAACCTATCAGCAGTCTTTACAGGGTTCGCAACTAAAATCAAATCAGTAGCCTTAAAACTAGTTCTAGGAACTCCAAGATCATTAACAACCCTATCAAAAACACCATAAGGAGAATCACCATGAATAGTTCCAGCAACAACATTAGCCATTGCACCAATCCTCATCGCCTCATAAAGTGCTATTGCTTCTGTCGACCTCACCTCTCCCACAATCAATGCACTATCTCCTAACCTTAAACTAGTCCTTATCCCTTCATCAGCAGCCATCTCACCACCACCTTTTACCAAAGCAGCTCTTACTTTTAGAGACTGAATATTATAACCCAACTTCCTTAACGCCTCTCCAGGTATCTCTAAAGTATTATGTGCTATAACATTATTACAAATAAAACTTTCATTCTCGGGAACAGAAAGATCATAAACAAACCCGTCAAAATCCTCAATAACTTCTATCTTTTTAATCCTATCCCAAAAAACGTCAGATAAACTTAACATTCTTAAATTACTAATAATTTCGGACTCTTCTTTAATCTGTAATAGCATGCCCGCTAATTTCTCTCTCCCGACATTATTATCCCTATAAATATAATCCCTATCCCTAAAGTCAGAATAAATTTGTTTAACTTTTTTCTTAACACCTAGATTCAAAGGAATAACATCAGAACAATCATGAGTACTCTCCTTCAAACACAATCTATTTAATTTATCTAATTTATCCTTTGGTAGAATCCCAATTTTTTCCTTGAAAATCTTCCAAAACTTCAAAGAACTTATAGAAGCATTATAGGTTTTATCTTTTCTCATTACCCCTATCCTAAAAATAATACCAAAGTTCAATAATAAAGTTTGAATATCCTTTAATAAATTCAAAGAAGCTAAAGGAATAACTATCTCCTTATCAGCTACACAACCGTCCCCACTAAAAATCCCTTTTAAGACATTAGCTATTTGACCATCACTCAAATTATAAACCCATTCCGGAATTCTTTTTGTATAAGCATTTCCTTTCAAATCCAAAACTTCTCTCATAATAGTTTTTAGAGTAGTAGAATTAAGCATTAGAGAAAAACTATCAGAATGAAATTTAACATTAAAACCATATTGCCTAGCAAGAGCATAAGCTATTTCTCTATTTTCTTCTTCAACAACACTCAAAAGAACAGAAGACCTATCGTAACAACCATCAGCAATCCATAACCCAATAAAAGTAAGAAGATTTTCATCTAATTCAATCAAAACAGGTAGAGTTCCAGAATTTTTACTGCCTCTATAACAAGAATCCTTCAAAACACTAACATCATAACCTAAAGAAACTAAATCTTTAACTATTTTTAACGGGATAAATTCTCTCCTTCTCCAATGACTTCTCAAAGACCTATTATGTCCATGCTCCTTAGCCAATTGATTTATCTCATGACAATACCTCTTAAACAACTCCCCAACACACTCTCCCTCAAAATAACCCTTATTAAGTTTATCCAAATAATCCAAAAGATTCAGGTATTTTCTTTCCTTATTACAAAAATTCAATTTCCTTGGCACTGCAATAAAGTCATTTTCCTTCAATGAACCAACTTTAACTTCTTTAATCTCAGCTGCATCACCTAAATTAAACAGAGAATGATCTCCAGTAACATTTATTTCTCTTCCAGTTCTAGTTAGAATCCTATAAACCGGTTTATTCACTTTATGTCGTATCAATTTACTAGGTCTATTAAATTCCACAATTCCTTTTTTATTCATCGAAAGAATTTCAACATCTTCATCATTACCTAAAATCTCGTGTTCAGATAAATTATACCAACAACCATACTTTTCAATCGAAGAATCAATTAATTGACCAATAGTAGTTCTCTTAATCTTCTTCGATTTTCTAACAATAATTTCGCAATCACCAGTAACACTATCCTCAACAGTAATTAATCTGAATTTCCTCATAATCTCAACCAACACACTCCCCAACAAAGAAGTCTTACCACTACTCCTCGTCCCAGCCACCAACATTGTCCTAGCTCCATCTACAAAAAAACTAATCAAACCAGCAGCTAAAGGATTCAGCATCCCATTATCAATAAACAAAGGTAATGTCCATGGTTTATCCCTATGCCTTCTTAAAGCATAACCCAATCCAAAAGGATTCAATGGTTTTGTAATAACAGCAACCCTTGCTCTAACACTAGGTAAAATCAACTCTGTATCTAAAACAGGATTAGCCTCATCCAGAGGCCTACCACTTAACAACCTAAACTTAGTAGCCCAACTTTCACCATCTTCAACAGAAGGAACAATATTAGTCTTACATTCACCATAATCTGCATGAACAACAAATATAGGTGTCTCACCCACAGGCCCATTCAAAGTTATATCTTGGATCTTGCTATCACTTAACAAAGTTTCAACAAAACCAAAACCAACAGTATACCTCACCAAAATATTCACCATTTCTTCTAACTCAGCATAATCTAAATCCATTCCTCTATGGGTAGCTAATTCAGAGATTAAATCTCTACCAATATTGAAAAAATTATATCTCATTCGTTCAGGGTCGATAAACTCCTCTGCCTCTGGTTTATGTTCAGCCAACACAGTCCTAGCAACCTCTATCAACTCATACTGATCTTCAGAAATCTTAAATTCAGGTGGAACAACATGATACAAATAAGCTATATCTCCAGGGACCTTAAAAATCATAACATCGACATCACCAATAGAGTAAGAATCAACTTCATGACCATCCAAAGGGGGCTGAGCCATTAACCTTGTTATCATAAAATTAGGAGTTATAATTGGCCTAAACAACTCTCTATAAATTTCTCTATTTCCAATAGAAAATCCAGCCACTTCTTCCTTAAGTCTTACAATTATTTTAGACTTATCAAGTAAAAAATAAAACTCATTTAACATTTCTAAATACTTCTTGGAAGCTTCCAAAAAAGCAGCATCTTTAATCCTTTCTTGTAAAACTTTTTCTTCTCTAAGAAATCTTTTAAGTTCAACATAACAACCAACAGGATCCCCTTTCAATAAATTTAATATCAAATATTGCATAGCATTAAACCTAGTACCAGCATACCGAAAATCCTTACCATAAGAGTACACATTCAAAAATTTCTTCTGTTTCGTCAAATAACTATACAGATTAGCAATCTCTCGCAACATATCTATTTGTTCTGTAGAATATTGATAATTTCTAGTCTGAACAAAAATCACTCGATTAACTCTAGGCACTTTTAAAATCTTATCAACAACATCAGACATACAAAACTTACTATCTGCTAAAGAAGGAACCTCTCTACCTTTAGAGTAATCAATCTTCATAACGTCTTCTGTCCCCTCTTTTATTATCTCATAATCTGCCATATACCACTCCCACTAAACAACACAAATTTTATTACACATCATATTAATAAATAAACATAATATTAAAACTTTCGTTTCAAAATGGCAGAACAACAATACACGCAAACCGATTTAATGTCTGAAATTCAGTCAAGAATAAGACTTTTAGAAAGTAAAAACAGTCTAATGAGAGAAAGAGCTTTAGTAATTAACCAAAACATGATTGATGGTTACAAAAAAATAACAGAAAACGTTCGATCAACAGAAGAAGAAATAAAAGAATTTAAAAAGGATTTATTCGAAATAAAAGAAATATTAAGACACATAACAAAAGAATTAGAATTTTTTGCAAGAAAAGATAGCGTAAAAGTTTTAGAAAAATATATTAATATGTGGAATCCATTAAACTTCGTAACAGAAAAAGAAGTAGTAAATATTATTGAAGAACACAAAAAAAGAGGTAAACATGGCAGACGAAAATCAACCACCTAAATTTAATGTTGAAGATCTTAAAAAAGAGGCTTCTCCTCAGCTAGAAGTCCCAAAACCAGAAAAAGAAGAAATAGCACCATTACCACCTTCTCCTGCTACAAGACCTATGCCTCCTCCGCCTTCTCCTACACCTCAGGGTCCAAGCTTTCCTAGTCCTACTGAAGAAATAACTCCTCTAAAAATGTCTGCCCCACCAATATTAGAAGGCAGAGAAACAATAGAAAGAATAGAAGAAATTGCAGAATCAATTATTCAAGAAAAATGGCAAGACTTCAAAGAAAAAACAGGAGATATTCAGATTTGGAAAGAAAAATTAGAAATACATTTAGCATCAGTAAAACAAGAATTAATTAGAACAAACCATAGATTCTTGAACTTAGAATCAGCAGTTCTCAAAAAAGTAACAGAATATAGTAAAACAATGGAATCAGTAAACACAGAAATTAAAACACTAGAAAAGGTATTTGAGAAAATACTAGAACCACTAACAACAAGCATAAAAGAGCTTAAAAAAATAACAGAAAATTTAAAAAAATAGTCATTTAGCCACTTTATCTATTCTTGGTATGAAATTAACAGTAAATGCAGCTACTAATAAAATGAAAATAGCCCCCAATATTCTTGGATGAAAGATTGTCTCCATTGTTTCACTCGGTATATCTTGCTCTCCTTCTTCACCATAAGGACTAAAAACATCACCAAAAACATTAGAAATTCCTATAATCAACATCAATATACTAATAACAAGCAAAACAGTGGGTCCACCAACCTCACCTAGCACTTTTTTCTCATCCACACCCCAAAATATCAAAATCATAAAAAGCAAAAATAAAAATATAAACATAACAACAAACCAAGGAGTTAACAATGCTATCAGTTCAATAGAACTACCTGAAAATAAAGCTAAAAAAGCAACAGAAAAACTAGCAACCCACATCAAACCATTATTAGAACCTAAAAGCTCTGTTTTCTTCAAAATAGCATAACAAACAACTAATATTAACAAAAAACTAAAAACTGGCAAAAAGTGTTCCAATAATCCTATATCTAAAAACGTTGCCATCTTATTCTAAACCTTTTATAGCTTTAGTCAACTTCTCAGTAAATCCTGGCGTTTTTGGTTTATAATTAACAAACACTATAACTAAAACAAAAAATCCAATAGCCAACAACCAACTAATAGCCTCATCACTCAAATACAACCAATAAGGTAATTCAAACCCCATACTTGGACTCAAAGCCCAAAACACAGCAATCAAAGAAACAACTACGGCCAGTATTAACATTATTCCTGAAAATCCTTTTGCAGGATCTGCACCAAAAATTCCAAGAGTCAACATAAATATTAAAGCAATTATAATAAATAAAGCCATCTTACTCAAATAAAGATTCATAATATAAATCAAATCAAACTGAACAATAACAACTAAAGCAATAATTATAGCTACAATAGTATTTATATTAGTTCTTGGCTTTTCATTTAAAGTACCAAAAATTTTAGTCTTCTCTAAAGTAGCGAAAATAATAACAAATACCAACAACATAGGTAACAAAATATCAAAAAACCCTGCATTCTGCAAATCCGAAATCATACTATAAAAATCAACCATTATCCTTACCTCCACTTGGTGTCCTTACAACAAAGAAAATAACTCCTAAAATAACAACCAAAATTAATAAAGAACTAAAAACAGTACCGCTCCAATTATATAAAACATAATCCCAAATATAAGTCCTATAACTATAACCAGGAGTCTTATCAAAAACCCCTAAAAATATCCAAATAATAGCTAATAAAAAGAAAATACTAAAAGGCCAATAAAACCACTTATGAGTATCCAAAAAATTAGATTCTCCTGTTTTCCAAAATACACCTAACAATAACAAAAAAGAAATACTAATCACCATCAATAAAACAACCTGAGGCAAAGCAGTATTTATCGCACCAATAATATTAGTAGCAGCAACAACGAGCAAAGCAACAACAAAAGCAACCATAGCATTCAAATTTTTCTTAGGAACGTCTCCTTTCTCAACACCCAGAATCATAGTTTTCTCTAAAATAGCAAAAATCAAAGTAAAAACTAAAATAAAAGGCAACACTACATCAAACAGCCCTAATTCCTTAAAAAAATCTATTGCACCTTCTAAAGCACTCGCCATAATTTTATAAAATGAAATAAAGAGTATTTAAAAGTTTCTATAAAAAAACTATTCTGTAGCCTCACCTTCAAAAGAGGGTAAATTTACTTTGCTAATCAACATAACATCCCCAATAGATTTAACCAACCTATGTGGAATTATAACACCTTTACCAGAAAAGCTTTTACCCAAATGAGAAGCTTTACTCGCCTTAATTCTCCAACCAAACACTTTATTAGCAACCAAGATTGCTTCTTCTATATCTCCAAAATAAGTTCCTTCATCTGTATAAACCGGCATCTCGTAAATTTCATTTATTAGTTTTGTTTTTAACATATTGAATCCACCTCAAAAATAGAAACCATTTTAAATTTATATACTTTTCTAAACTGTATGAGATATAAAAATCTAACAATAATAGGCACATCACATATTTCTAAAGACTCTGTAAAAGAAGTAGAAGAAAATATCCTAGAAATAAAACCAGAAATCATAGCCATAGAGCTAGATCCTTTAAGATTCCGTAACTTACAGAAACAAAAAGGAAAAGTTAAGGGTTTAAGCCCTAAAATGCATTTACTTAACCTAATAGGCTCATATATTGAAAAAAAACTAGGAAAATATACAAAAAGTGCCCCAGGCTCAGAAATGAAAAAAGCAATCCAACTAGCAAAAAAACACAAAATCAAAATCTCCTTAATAGACCAAGATATAAGAATAACCTTAAAAAAACTAATAAAACAAATAACATTTAAAGAAAAACTAAGATTCATAGCAGACCTATTTAAAGGCATGATATTAAGAAAATCAGACATTAGATTTGACATCAGAAAAGTACCAAGCCAAAAAATTATAAACAAAATACTAAAAAAAGTCAAAAAAAGATATCCTTCTGTCTATAACGTCCTAATAAAAGAAAGAAACGAGATAATGGCAAAAAACTTAAAAACCCTAATGCATAAATATAAAGATGAACAAATAATAGCAGTTGTTGGTGCTGGCCATGAACAAGCTATTATAAATATAATAAAAAAAGATGTTTAACAAAACAGAAATAAAATACTTAATATATACATCCTTAATTCTAGGATTTATATTCTCATTTAGAGAATGGGGAACAGAAGAATTTAGTCCAATAATAGGAACAACTAACTGGCTACTTTACATCTTAATCTTCGTTTTCTCTATAGCAATCCACGCATTAACACAAAAAATAATAGCAAAAAAGTTAGGTGCTTCCTCTACACTAATAATCTGGAAAGCAAAACAACTTTGGTTCACAAGAGGTTCAAGACTAAAGAGAGCAATACCACTAGGTTACATTTTATCTTTATTTCTATCATTCTACTCTTTTGGTTATATAAAATTCACAGGCGTTTTCGGAGCAGAAATAAAACAAACACTTCCAAAACTAAAAAAGAAATTCCCAAAACTAGACGACTATGAACAAGGTCTAATCGCTCTATCAGGTTCATTAGCAAACCTAATTCTAGCATTTATATTTGCAATACTAGCATCTTTAATTAACATAGAACTCTCAAGACTAATAGCAGTAAATATTTCTCTAGCAATCTTTACAATGCTACCTTTCCCGTCATTAAACGGAATTCAAGTATTATTTGGTTCAAGAGTACTCTATGTAATGTCACTAGTTTTCATAATAATCTCATATTTCTTAATCAACTCAGGAAGCATCTTACTAACTATCTTATCATCTTTAATAATAGCAATAATTATAGGATTAATTTACTTCTACAATTTAAACAAATAAACTAAAGACCCCTTTCTGAATTAGCCAAAAAATAGCCACATAACTAAAAAAAGAAAAATACCCAAAAACAGCAAATATAATTAAAATCCCTGAAACTAAATCAACTAAACTAGCTGGAGAGAAAAATACCAAACTTTTAACAAACAAATAACCAGCAAAAACATAGCCAGCAAATTCAAATAAACCGAACTTTAACAAAAACAAACTCAATCCAGCCAAAATATCCAGTATTCCTAATACAAATAACATTCAGAAAAAGAATAATTTAGTTTTTATAAATCTATCCTATAAAATACATAATCAAAACACCTAAAATAAAAACAACAAAATTCAACAAAGACTTCTTAAACCTAACTTCCTTCCTAATTTCAGGTATTAAATCACTAGCAGCTATATAAATAAAACCTCCAGCTGCAAATGCTAACAAAAATACCATAAATCCTTCAAAATAACCAAAAATAAAATATCCAACTACACCACCAACTAAAGCAACTAAAGCAGTAAAAAAATTCAATAACAACGCCTTCTTTTTATTAAAACCTGCATAGACCAACACACCAAAATCTCCAAGCTCTTGTGGTATCTCGTGTAAAACAACAGCTAAAGTTGTAACAAATCCCAACCCTACATCAATAACAAAACTAGCAGCTATAATCAAACCATCAATAAAATTATGAACACTCCCTCCAAACAAATTCATATAAGCAAAAGTATGAACTTCACACCCTTCTTTATGGCAATGTCTCCAGCCCAACACCTTTTCAACAAGAAAAAACAAAATAAAACCAACTAAAACATAAACAAAAACATTAGAAGAAATTTCTAAAGCCTCAGGTATCAAATGAAAAAAAGCCCCACCTATCAAAGCACCAGCACTTAAAGAAACCAAAGATAACAAAACCTTCTCAAGAACCCTTCGCTTAATTAATAAAGTTAATATCCCTACAAAAGAAAGCAAACTAACAAAAAAAGTACTCAGGATTATTAAAAGTAAAACTTCCATTTTAATATTAATTTAAAAAGACTATATAAATATTTCCTAAACTATTTAAACTTTCAAAAAAAATAAAATACATGAAAATAACAATTTCTGGCACAGCAGGTTCAGGAAAGTCAACAATAGCAAAGATTCTAGCTAAAAAATTAAATCTAAAACACTATTCTA
Source organism: Candidatus Woesearchaeota archaeon (assembly GCA_964342845.1). Classification (GTDB taxonomy): domain Archaea; phylum Nanobdellota; class Nanobdellia; order SCGC-AAA011-G17; family CAYFGV01; genus CAYFGV01. The sequence goes on along the minus strand of CAYFGV010000012.1, from coordinate 4,730 downwards.
TTGGAGATTTTATGAGAGAAATAGCAAAAGAGAGAAAAATCTCTTTACAAGAACTAGGAAAAATAGCTGAAAAAGATAATAAAATAGATAAAATCTTAGACAAAAAACAAATTCAATTAAAAAACAAAGATAACTTCATTATCGACGGAAGACTATCTTTCCATTTTATTCCAAACTCAATAAAAATATTTTTAGATGCTAGTTTAGAAGTAAGATCTAAAAGAATATATAAAGATATCAAGAAAGACCTAAGAAAAGAAGAACAAACAAAAACCTTAAAAGAAATTATCAAAAAAATAAAAAGAAGAGAACTCTCAGAAACAAAAAGATACAAAAAGTACTACAACCTAAACCCTTACAAAAAAGAAAATTATGATATTATCATAGACACTTCAAAACTAAATGTAAAAGAAATAATAGATAAAATTCTTAAACAGCTACCAAAACAACAGCACTAACAGGGTCTAACACAACATCTGAAACAGATTCATAATCAAGTGAACCTAAATCAAGTTCAGCATAAATCTCTGCCAGCAAACCTCCACCAGATGGAACCACCTTATTATAACTCATACCTAAATTATAAACAAAGGTTTCTGTTTCACTAGGATTTACCAAAACAACACCTTTTTCAAACTCCCTCTTATAAAACCCGTCTTCTACCTTATAATTATCTAAAGGATCTCCTAATTCAACTTGATACTCTGGATAAAAATATAAAGTATCCAAATCAAGACCAGCATCCGACATACTAATAACCATATTATCATTAGTAAGCAAAAGATAAGTAGAAAACACAAACATCCTCTCATCAACCTTTCTTGCTATATCATCCATCTTTGCAGTAATAGCAATCAACTCTTGTTCTTTATTCGCTTCAACTAACTCCACTATCTCCTTCCAATTCTCTTCTCCCCTATATGTTCCATCTTCTTTAAATGTAAAAGAATCTACTAAACCTCCATCAGCAAAATCAAACATATAATCTGGATCATATTCAGGATGATGCAATCCATTAAATATTAAAATTTTATCAGGTAAATAAGACTTAATAAATTCTATATCTTCATATATATTTTCTTGCCAATCTTCAACAGAACAATCATCAGGAATCACATCATTAACAGAACCACTAGAAAATCCTGGAGTAGCTTCATCAATATACAATCCATCATAACCATACTCATAAACTTGTTCAGCAGAAGTCACAGCAAAATAATTCACCCAATGGTCTAAAGCATCTGAGTCATCAGCATCAACCAAATCACCAACATTCATCAGCCAAGAATCATAAACAGAAAATATCCTCTCTCCATCCTTATGACAAAACATATTTTCATTAGCATCTAAATGATCCCAATCAAAAGCATTAGAATTTGGCCAACTACCTCTGATTGAATGATAAAGTATTATTTTAGGTCCTTGTATCCTCTCTCTAATCTCATGATACAATTCAGTAGGCATCACATAATCATAATACTCATTAAGAAAATCAACTTGAAAGTCTGTCGCAGAAATAGGTAGCCTAGAAGCAAGATGTATATTACTCCCTATCTCAATTCTATCTATTGTCTCAGTAGTTTGATCACAACCAGACAAAATCAAAAGACCAATAATTAAAATTAAAAACCTCTTCTCCATAATTTAAATCTTTTTTATTATCGTTTAAATAGTTTACTTAACTTTCTTCATCCAATAAAATCCTGAAATCAAAAGAAACTCTGCATATCCTATCAACATCAAAAGAGAGAAAAAGAATTCCGAATAAGTTACTCCTTGAGGACCTACAAATAAAGGCACAGTTATAATTGCATCAAGAACTAATCCTGTTACCAACATAACAGTTCCTAGCAGAAAACCATTAACCTTATCTTTACTTTTATAATAATAAGAAGCTCCAAAAATCACAATCGGAATTAAAACAATATAATGGATTAAAAACTGCCAATTCCCTAAATCTTTCAAAACAGGAGCAAAAATTAAAATAGACCACTCAACAAAAATTAATACCCAAAGTAAAGCTCCAATTAATATTGCTCTTAAAAACTTCATAATATATAGATGTTAGGGTTATTTATAAATCTATCTCCTTAATATGTTTGCCAAATATCCGAAACCTTTTAATATTCTTCTCCTTTTCCTAATTCGTGGTAATTGACGAGTTTATTATAGAAAATCCAGTATTTCCACAAGTAGGAAGGGCTCTAGATTATAAAAGAATTGTAGAACTTCCTGATAAAGATTTTGCCCAATTGTATTTGGAACGGATGTTAGAATATAGAGACAAAAACGGTTGGTGGAGTGAGGACAAAGTTCCAAAATGTAATGAATGTAATGAAGTAATTCCGAACCCACAACAACTAAGGCGTTACCATGGTCTTTCCATGCACCCCTCTTGTTTTAAACAATTTTATGAAAAAAAAGGAGATGATAGAGGGATAATGAGAAGGTATTGGCAAAGGGTTACTAATTTAGTTTTGGATTCTTAAGTTAAACTTAACAAAGCTTTCTTTAACAAACTCCCAAACCTATAAAAACAACTAAACATTCCCTTCTAAATGCCAAACATAAAAAATTTCAAACCAAGATTATACCAACAAACAATCTTAAACACCTGTATAAACAAACACACCCTAGTAACACTTCCCACAGGAATGGGGAAAACTAAAACAGCCATCCTAGTAGCTGTCCAAAGACTAAACTCTTACCCAACATCTAAAATTCTCTTCTTAACCCCAACAAAACCTTTAGCATCTCAAATAACAAACGAATTTAAAAACAACACAGATATAGAAAATATAGAACTATTCACAGGCTCAACACCTCCAAAAAAAAGACAAACTCTCTGGCAAACCTCCCAAGTAATAGTTTCAACACCTCAAACAATAACAAATGACATCATAAACAAAAGAATAGACTTAAGCACAACCTCTTGCTTAATAATAGATGAAATCCACAGAGCAGTTAAAAACTATGATTATGTCTGGCTAGCAAAGCAATATAATAAAACCTCAAAACACCCAAGGATTATAGGACTAACAGCTTCACCAGGTTCAGACCTACAAACAATAAGAGACATCTGCAATAACGCATCAATAGAAGAAATAGAAGTAAGAACAGAACAAGACCCAGATGTAAAACCTTATATTCAAGAACTAAAAAAAGAATTCATTAACGTAGAACTACCAGATAATTTCAAAAAAATTCAAAACTATCTAAAAGACTGCTTTAAATCTAAACTAACAAAACTAAAAGAATGGGGATTCATAGGCTCATTACAAGACCTAGTAAATAAAAAACAACTCTTAATCTTACAAGGAACAATACACGGAAAACTAGCAAGAGGAGAAAGAGACATAAGACTCTGGCAAGGAATCTCCATAACAGCAGAATCAATCAAAGCACAACACGCACTAGAAATGCTAGAAACACAAGGAATAAAATCTTTACATAAATATCAAAAAACAATTTACGAACAAGCAAAAAAAACAAAAACAAAAGCAGTTAAAAACCTAGCAAATGATCTAAACTTCAAATCAGCATACATTCTAACACAAGAATTAATAGAAAAAGATATAGAACACCCAAAATTAATAAAACTAAAAGAAATAATAAAGAAAGAAATAAAAGAAGACATAAAAATCTTAGTTTTCAATCAATATAGAGATTCAGCAAAAGAAATAGAAACAAAACTAAACCAAATAGAAAACGTAAAAGCAAAACTATTCGTAGGTCAACAAAAAAAAGATGGTATAGGTTTAAACCAAAAAGAACAAATAGAAATTCTAGATAAATTTGGTAAAGGAGAATATAACACAATTATTTCAACAAGTATAGGTGAAGAAGGATTAGATATTCCAGCTGTAGACTTAGTAATCTTCTATGAACCTGTACCTTCAGCAATAAGAGCAATCCAAAGAAGAGGAAGAACCGCAAGACTAGAAAAAGGCAAAGTAATAATCTTAATAACAAAAAATACAAGAGATGAAGCTTATCACTGGGTAGCCCACCACAAAGAAAAAAGAATGTATAAAACATTAAAAGACTTAAAAGAAAAACTAAAACTAGAAACAGTAAAACAACCAACTTTAAAAGATTTCAAAGAAGAAAAAATAACCATCTACGCAGACTCAAGAGAAAAAGGTTCACAAATCCTAAAAGAATTAACAGACTTAAACATAGACATAAAAACACAAAATCAAATAACAGACTTTATAATCTCAGACATAGGAGTAGAAAGAAAAAGCATCCAAGACTTTGCAGATTCAATAATAGATGGAAGACTATTAAAACAATTAAAAGAACTAAAAGAAAACTTCAAAAAACCATTACTAATTTTGGAAGGAGATGAAGATATTTTTTCAGTAAGAAGAATTCATCCTAACGCAATCCAAGGAATGTTAGCAACTATAGCTATCAGCTACCAAATACCAATCTTAAAAACAAAAAACTTCAAAGAAACAGCTACACTATTAAAAGTCATAGCTTCTAAAGAAGAAAAACCTTCAAAAGAATTCTTATTAAGAACAGAAAGAAAACCTTTAACATTAAAAGAGCAACAAGAATACATAGTAGAATCCTTACCAGGAGTAGGAGCTTCTTTAGCTAAATCATTATTAAAAGAATTTAAAACAATAAAAAACATAATCAACACTAAAGAACTAACTAAAGTTGAAAAAATAGGAAAGAAAAAAGCAGAAGAAATTAAAAAAGTTTTAGAAGAAGAGTAT
>CAYFGV010000011.1:0-17449 GCA_964342845.1 Candidatus Woesearchaeota archaeon | reverse complement strand
TCTGTAATTAAAGCAGATAAACCTGAATTACTGAAAAATAAAAAGGTGTTGGTTGTTGAAGATGGGCCTACTTTAACACATGGTGGTTTGAAACATGGAGCAGGTTATACTGTTTTAAAGAAATATAAAGGCAAGATGGTTGATGCAAGGAAGTTTGCAGTTGGTTCTATTAAAAAGGTATATGAGAAGTATAAGCATTTAGAAAGAGAATTGCCTGCAATGGGTTATTCAAGAAAACAGTTGAAAGAATTAGAAAAAACTATAAATAAAGCTAAGTGTGATGTTGTTATTGATTCTTCTCCTTCAGATTTGTCTAGAATTTTGAAGATAAATAAGCCTATAGTTGAAGTAGATTATGAATTAGGAAGTAAAAGTATTAAAGAGTTAGAGAAAATTCTGAAAAGGTTAAAGTTTATTTAAAAAATAGTAAAGTATTTAAAAACTTAGAGGTAAAAATAATTTTATGGCAAGGCATTTAATTTCATTGGAGAGTATTAGGAAAGATGAAGTTATTAAATTGCTTAAGTTGGCAAAGAGAATAAAGACAAGGTCTGCTGTTTATCATCAAAAGTTAAAAGGTAAAAAGTTGTTAATGTTGTTTGCTAAGCCTTCTCTGAGGACTAGGCTGAGTTTTGAAATTGCAATGTATGAGCTTGGCGGAATGGCTATATTTTATGATATTGCTAATTCTCCTTTAGGAAAAAAAGAGAGTGTTAAGGATGAAGCTAAGGTTGCTTCTAAATATGTTGATGCTATTATAGCTAGATTATATAGTCATGATGATATGTTAGAGCTTGCTAAATATGCAGAAGTTCCTGTGATTAATGGGCTAGACAATTACGAGCATCCGTGTCAAGTTTTAAGTGATTTGTTTACTATGAAAGAAAAGCTTAAACAGCTTGATGGGTTAACATTGACTTATCTTGGAGATGCAAATAATAATGTTACTAATTCTTTGTTGTATGCTTGTCCTAAAATGGGAATTAATTTGATTATTTGTTGTCCTAAACATAAAAAATTTCTTCCTTCTGAAGATGTAGTTGATAGAGCAGATGACTTTGCTAAGAATTCTTTAATTAAAATTGAATATGATCCTTTAAAGGCTGTGAGAAAGGCTGATGTTGTTTATACTGATTCTTGGATGTCTTATCACATTCCAGAAAGTCAAAAAGAGAAGCGGTTGAAAATTTTGAAACCTTATCAAGTTAATAAGAAGTTGATGAAGGAAGCTAGAAGAGGTGCTATTTTTATGCATTGTTTGCCTGCTAAAAGAGGAGAAGAGGTTACAGATGAAGTTATAGATGGTAAACAGAGTGTTGTTTTTGAACAGGCTTTTAATCGGTTAGTTGTGGAAAAAGCTATTTTGATAAAACTGTTAAAGTAAAATGTTTTTTATTATAATAGTAAGGTTTATAAGAATCTCCTTTTTGAAGTTTATATGGGCAATAAGCAGATTGAAAGTGAATTATTTGATTTGGTAAATACAATAGTTGACGTTATTCCATCTGTTCACTGTGTTAGACTTTTTGGAAGTTATCTTAATGGTTCATGGGATCCTGAAAAATCCGATATAGATTTATTTGTACTTATTAACGATGAAGATTATTCTGCTTGGAAAGATACAATACCTACTTTTGATTATAGAACTCTTGAAAGTGAACAGAGGGCAAAATTAAGAAAAGAAATTAAAGATAGGTTAAGTGGGGATTTTAAGGATAGGTTTTCTTTATATCTTTGTTCAAGAACTGATTTAGAAAGATTAATGTGGGAAAATGAAGGAAGGGGTTATATTGGACTAAATATGATTAGAGGGAAGTTGCTATATGGCCCTAAAAATTTGTTTGATTATTTGCGTAAATTTTCTTTGAGAAGGCTATTTTGATAAAATTACTTAAAAAATGAGTGGGGCTGAGGGGATTTGAACCCCCGACCTTTGTCGGTAACTTTAGTTACTCTCGATTTCTATGAAAAGCAAGTAAGAGTAAACCCTTCAAACTTATCCGAAGATAAGACCTGGCCATATCAGTTTCACCTTGGTTTTTTGTTGACCAAACGAGTGCTCTAGCCAGATTGCTCCAAACTGTGTTTGTCTGAGCCACAGCCCCATATAAGAAATGAGAATATTATTGGTTTATAAATTTGTTGTTTTAAAAGAAAAAAGAAAAGATTTTTTAAGCTTCTAGAGACTCTAAGTTCTCTACTTCTTGTGAAGCTTTTTTTGACCTAAACATTTTTTGGAAGAAGGTCTTCAAGGAGAAAGATTTCTCTTCTGAATCTAATTCATCAAGAGCCATACATTCTCCTTTTTTGAAGAGCTCATCTTCTTCACAGATAACTTTTGGTTCTTCGAACTCTTTGTTATCTAAGACAAAAGGGGTGCTTTCTGGGTTAGTATAAGTCTTGCCTATATAAATTAGGTCTTCATAATTTTCACCATTTACTTTTAAGTCGAAAGTTATTGTGTCTCCTGTACTGAAAAAGTTTAACCCTGCAAGAGGTTGACCTGCTTCTAGAGTTATATCTATTGTTATTGTGTTTTCAGTCCAAGTTATTCCTTCTATGTTATTTGTGCCTATGTTCAGGAATTCTCCGTCTGTTGTTATTGTACCTTCAAAATGATATGTTTCTTCACTACCATAATTTTTTACTAATTTTGAGTCTGAACTAAATTGCATAAAGTGGTTTCCATTACAAGTGCCTTGCCATGTATAGATACCTACGTCAAAACCAGGAACAAATTTTGGTTGATCTTCCCAACATTCTAGTCTTTCGCCTTCTTCTGCTACAACTTTACTTGTCACTTCACTAGCTTGAGCTTTTCTAATTGGTCCTACTCTTCGGTTCTTAAATTTTACTTCTTGGTCTTCGTCTGTAGTATATTCATATTCGACTTCACTACTAACTTCTTCTGTATCTACAAGAACCATTTCTTGAACTTCTGTTTCTGCAGGTGTTTCTTCATCTTCTAATGGAAAGGCTGTGTATGACTCTCCTAGAGAAGATTCTTCTTCTATTGGTGCTCCAACGACTGTGCCAGCAGATACTAGACTACTAGATAAGAAAAAAGCTAACACAAAAAATGCTAATATTTTTTTATACATTTAATTTACCTCCTTTGAAAAGTTTTAAAGATATTAAGAATGCTTTTATTTATAAAGAAACTTTTTTAAAAGGTTTAAAAAGCTTTTGAAAGTATGTGTTAGAGAATACCTATTTTCTTGGTTTTAGAAAACTTTATATCTATTTTAGATATCTTTTTTAAATTATGAAAAAGCTATTATTGGTGTTGGTGTTGTTTTTTAGTGTTGGTTTAGCTGAAGGAGCTACACTTCATGGTAATGTTTATGATTCTGAGCTTAATTTAATGGAGAATATTCGTGTTAGTATTAGTACTGAACCTGAACAGTTTATAATTGCTAAAGATGGTTCTTATTATTTTGAAGTTGGAGAAGGAGAATATATATTAAAAGCTGAATATTTTTTAGATGGTGTTTTGGTAGGTTCAACTGAAGAAGATATTAAAATTATTGATAATAATGATTATATTATAGACTTGGTCTTTGATTTTAATGGTGAAGATTTTAGTTATTTTTGGTTTGCTTTGATGTTGATTTTATTTTTTGTTGTTGTTTTTTTGATTTTTTGGAAGAAAAAACCTAAAGAAGTTAAGGAAGAGAAAAACGATGAAGATGTTAAGAAAGTTTTAGAATTTATAAAAAAAAGAGATGGAAGGGTTACTCAGAAAGAGATCAGAAAAGAATTGTTGTTTTCTGAAAGCAAAACTAGTTTGATTTTAACTGAATTAGAGCATAATGGAAAAGTTGATAGGATTAAGAAAGGAAGGGCTAATTTTGTTATTTTGAAGAAATAATTAGAAAGTTTAATAAATTTTAAGATTAAATTAATAGTATGAATTGGAAAAAAGAGGTTGCAAGGGATTGTATAGCTTTAGGCTCTATTCCTTTTTATATTATTGTTCTAATAAGGGCTATTATTGGTGAGTATGCTATTTTTGTTTATCAGTTGTTGATTGCTTTTTTGATTCTGTTTGGTTTGTCTAGGTTAATTAAGTATGATGTTTATGTTGCTAGAGTTTTTATATTATTCTTATTTACTTCTTTGTTTTATGAAGTTTTATTATATACTTCTTTTGCTTTTTTACTTTGGATTCTAGTTATTGCATCTTCTTGGTATTTGAAGGTTAAGAAAGAGTTGTTGTTTAAAGGAATTGTTTTTGGGCTTTTAGTTGGTTTAGTTAGTTATTATTTTGCTAATTTTTTTGGGTTATAAAAAAAACGTCTCGGGCAGGGCTCGAACCTGCGACCTCCCGGTTTCTACATTATTTAACAGCCGGGGGCTCCACCATTAAGCTACCGAGACTTAGAAATTTAGGATTAAGATTTGTTTATATAAGTTTCGCTAGGGATTAAGGTGATTATTATTTTCCTCTCTCTCGGTCCATCGAAATCACACAAAATCAATGCCTGCCAAGTGCCTAACTGTAGTTTTTTATCTTTTATTGGGATATTTTCTGAAGGTCCTAGGATTGAGGCTTTTATGTGTGCAGCTGCATTATTATCTATTTTATCATGAAGCCATTTTCCTTGAGGTATCAAAGAGGATAGGCAGTTTATTGTGTCTATGCAGATGTTTGGGTCGTAGTTTTCATTTATTATTATTGCTGCTGTTGCATGAGAAGTGAAGATATTAGCGATTCCATTTTCTATTTTAGAGGAAGATATTATTTTTTCTACTTCAGAAGTTATGTCTATTAATTCTTGGTTTTTTGAAGTTTTAATTGTGAATGAAGTTTGCATTTGTTATGTATATTCCTTTGATCTACATTCATTTAATCCTTCTTTGATTTCATATAATCCATATTCTTTAAGTAAATCAAGAGTTTTTGAAACACCTGCGAAATAAATTTCTATGATAATAGGCATTAAATACTCTTTATCTTTATTTTCTTTGTCTTTTTTATTTTTAATCTATAAAATCTTTTTTCTTTATTTTCTCTGGCAGGTATTTTTCAGAAATAAAACTTATACCTCTTGAGCTCAATGCCTGTATTTCAACTTTTGCTTTATTTGCTTTCATGAGTCTAAGTTGTCTCTGCCAAGCTTTGTTATTTTTAAACCATTCGTATTCAGACATTTGTTTAATCCTTGCTACATCTGTATCCTTTAGCTTAATAAAATGCTTCTGTAATTTGTAATTTTCTATATCATCACAAGTTATACCTAAATATCTAACATCAGGTATTGCTAAACGATCAGATTCATGGGCAAGTGCCATTGAACCGTACTTTATTACAGAATAGATATATATTCCCCAAGGGTCATTATCACACAGTATGTAAATAGGTAATTTAAACTCCTTAGATAACCTTTTAAGCAATCTTCTAATACCTCTAGTTGCTTGGCCTTGTGAAGAAAGGATTATACAATCTTGTTTGTCCCAATATCTGTCTTCATGTAAACGTTCCCATACTGCTGCTTTTTCCATATAAAGTACATATTTTGCCTTAACTTTCTCAAATTTAATATCTTCTACATTACTCGGTATAGACCATCCTCCTGAGCCTAATTTAGACCAATCAATTATGTCTCCTTTATCTTGTATGGTTACTTTTCCTGCTACAGAACCATTTTTATTTGCATTAATATTTAAGTTTTCTCTTGGGAATTTAGTGATTAATTCCAGATCCTCTATGGCGTGGTCAGATTCTGTTTGTTCATCTACAAGGTTTGTTTTTGTATTAGGTATAGTTCTCTTAGCCATATAAAAAACATCCCTTAAACTTGCATGTTTTTTATCTTTTAAAAGTTTATGACTAATTGAAGCTACTTCTATAGTTTGTAAGAATCTTCTAGCTTGGCCAAGATTGAAAAATGTTCTTTTTTGTGTTTTTTTCCCCATTTTTAGAGTTTTTGATTTTTCATCGTAGAAAATATTGGAAAGTCCCCTTATTGGGAGAGTTATAGAAGGGTTTTTCTTTTTATTGACTTTCTCAATTACTTGGTTTCCTAAAAATTCTAATTCCTTTTTTGTTTTTGTTGTCATTTTATTCTCGGAAGTTCTTTTTCTAAGGTTTTACTTAGATTTATAATTAATTTTTCTTTCTTTTCTCCTGTTAAATGAGATAATGATGATGCTAATTCTGGAATGTAATTTTCAAATAAGCTTATTCTTTGTTCTCTTTCTTTTGATTTAACTTTCCTTCTTATATAAATACCTAATTGTCTTCCACATTCTTGTAAGGCTAGTTTTATTTCTTTGGTAATCTCATTATAAGAAGCTACTGCATCTTTTGCTTCTGAGGTGAATGGTACCCAAACAGAGGCCATGTGTACGATTAAAATTACTGGGCCTGCTGGCAAATTACCGTTTGATTGTTGTAAACCGTAGGATTTCCAGTTTGTTGTTGAGACAGCTTTTGTGATTGCACAAGCTCCTTGTTGATATAATAAAGGGACTGTGTTAGCAAATCTTAAGAGTTTTATTGTTCCTTCTCTATCTATATCTCCTCCGTATGCAATTCCTACTTCAATTTGAAAAGGGTTCCCCCTGTAAACTGCAGGAGGTCTTGTGACTGTTGCATAAAAGTCTGCACTTACTTCTGATTTTAATCCTTTTTCTAAGAGCTTTTGTCCTATTGGACTCAGACAATCTGTTGGAGGGGCTTTAAATTTTGTTTCTTGGATTGTGCTGTAGAGATTTTCTACATCTTTATGAACTATGGTTTTTGGTCTTGATTTTTCATATATTTTTGCAGTTTGACAGATTTCTTTTGCTTTTTGTGAGCTTAGTCTTGAAAATTCGTTTTGTAAAAAGGCTTTAACAGTTGGGTATTTTGTGTCATGAAGCATCCTGATTAGATTTCCTAATTCTACTCCGTGAGGGTGTGGTTTGATTTCTTTTGGTTCTACAGGTAATGTTGTGGTTACTCTTGGAAATTCTAATGTTTTTTTCTCAGGTGTTATATATGTAATTTGAGCTGCTGGATTAACTATTGCTACTTGTTTTATGTATTCATCTACAGATTGTTTTCCTTTTTGGTATTTTCCTATAAGTTCTATTTCTACTTTTGTGCCTGTTTTTTTGTTCTCCCATTCTGTTTCTTTATCTTTTACTATTTTTGGTTCGTTTTGTTTTGTATCTAAAATAAGTTCAAAATAATGAGCTGGTTTTCTTGGTGAAATTTTAGATGTTATTCTTGTTGGTTTTCCTGTTGTTAATTGAGAATATAAAGAAACTGCTGAAATTCCAATACCTTGGGACCCTCTATTTTGTTTTAATCTGTGAAATTTTGAACCGTAGAGGAGTCTTCCAAAAACATTTGGAACTTGTTCTCTTACAATTCCTGGTCCGTTGTCTTCTACACTTACTGAGAATCTTTTTTCTGATATTTGTTTTAATTCTACTTTTATTTCTGGAGGGATTCTTAGATCATAACAAGCATCTAAAGCATTATCTACTGCTTCTTTAACTGTCATTAGTAAAGCTCTTGAAGGGTTGTCAAATCCTAGTAGGTGTCTGTTTTTTGAGAAAAATTCTGATACAGAGACTGAACGGAGTTCTTTTGCAAAATGTTCTGCTTGTGTTTTTGAGGTTGTTAATGTTTTTTGAACCATGGATGGTTTGGATTTTGTGGAGTTTATAAAGTTTTTTATAAAACTTGTATGATTTTTTAATTCAGAATCTTTAAATAGTGTTAGAATTTCTTTTTTTTAATGGTTGATTTATCTGTTTCACTTTTAGGATATGAATCTTGTTTAGATGGGTCTATGTATAAGATTCAAAAGATAATTGAAGCTGGAGCAGACTGGTTGCATGTTGATGCTATGTCTCCTAATTTTATTAAAGGAAAATTTACTTTTAATAGATTGCGAATGAGTTATTTATATTCTAAATTTTCAGGAGAGGTGAAATTTGATTTTCATTTGATGAGTCGTTATCCTAATTTTGAAATTGAAGCTATTGATGAAATAGTAAAGGAAAGAGAGGAAACTATGATAACAATACATAGAGAGGCTTATAGAGAGAATTTAGGAAAGTACAATAGTAAAAAGTATGATTTGTTGAAAATAGAAGGTTTAGAAGATAAAGATAAACAACCAGCTGAATCAGTTTGTAAAACTTTAAAAGATATAAAAGAAAAGGGTTATCTTGTGGGGTTAGCATTAGAACCAGAGATTTCTTTAGAGAATATAACAACAGATGAAATGTTAAAGTTTACTGATATGATTCTTTTTATGGGTGTTAGTTCTGGAGCAGGTGGTCAAGAGTATAGAGATGAGGAAGTTACTCCCAAGATTAGAGAAGCTGAAAAATTTGGGAAGATAATTCAAGTTGATGGCGGTATAAATGATAAGACTTTACCTACTGTTCTTGATGCAGGTGTTGATAATGTTGTTATTGGTTCATATATAACTGGGGCTGAAGATGTCGTTGAAAGAGTTAAATATGTGAAAAGTTTTTTATCGTAAATTATATAAAAGAGAGAAATTTAGTAAGATTATGAAGTTTGATATTAAAAATTATTTTGAGAAATATAAGTTATTAGTTATGGAACCTTCTTTGTTCTTTAAAAGTGAAGCTAGAGAGGTTGAATATTGGAATATTTTATTGTTTTTTGTGTTTTTTAGTTTTTTATTAAATGCTTTACACACTATAGTTGATTTATTTTCTGGAGATTTTTCTAGTATTTCTGGTTTAATTATTACAACAGTTTTACTTTTTATTTTTCCTTTTATTGCAGTAGCTTATATGCATTTGTTTGTTTTATTGTTTAAAGGTAAGAAAGGCTACTTGGGTAGTTTTAGAGCTATTGTTTATTCAAATACTATTGGTGTTATTTATGATTTTGTTCTTTATTTAATCTCTTTTGGTTTTGTAGGTATTTTAGCTAGTTTGTCTGAAACTTCATCTTTATCAGATATATGGACATCTCTCAGTGGTTCTTTGTTGTTTTGGTTTTTAGGAGTTTTGTTTGTTTTGGTTGGTATAGCTAAATTAGTTCATATTATTTATTTAAGTATGATTAGTATTTCTATGTATCAAGGAATTTCTAGAAAAAATGCTTTAATTGCTGTTTTAATAGCTAAATTTATTATCTGGGTTTTAATTGTTTTTGTTATTTTAATTTCTGTTTTAGTTTTGAATGCTATTGGGACAACAGAAATTTTGAGCGGGAGTTCTTTATTGATTTGATCTTTGTTTTTGTCTTTCTATAAAATAATAAACATTGCTGTGAGGTGATCCTAGAATTAATTGTTCCATAGCTTTTTTTGCTATGTTTATGTCTTCTGATTTTCCGATAATTGCAACAGTTTTTCCGTAAATGGAAATATTACAATTAGTCATCTTTTCTATATTTTTTCTTGCTCTACCTTCTGTTCCTATTGCTCTAGATCTTATTCTAAATAAAGCTTTTTGTGATTTTTTTGAATATTCAGTTATATTGACTAATTCTAAGTATGTATTCTCTTCTAATAGGTTGAATGCTATTTTTGGGTTAAACCCTCTTGCAATAGCTTGGATTATCTTTTTTGCTAGTAAGACTTTTAATCCATCTTCTCCTGAAATAATTACATCTCCTTCTTCTGAATCTATTTGGAGTTTTGTGCTTGTTTCTTCTTCTATTTTTTGCTTAATTTTTCCTTGTTTTCCTATAAGAATAGGGATTCTTTCTTTTGGAATTTTTAGTTCTGTGTTTGGCATTTTAGAATTCTTCAAAATCTTTAATTTCTTTTATGAAACCTTTTCTTTTTAACCATTCTACTTGGGTTTTAGTATATTTGTAGATTATATCTCCTTTTTCATCTCCTCCAAATTCCCAAGGTTCTACTAAAACTGTGTTTTTTTCTCTTACCCATAAAGATCTTGTTAATCTTCCAGGTATTCTACAGATTCTTGTTTTTCCGTCTAGGCAGCTCACTCTCATTCTTGAAGCTCCTAATCTTTGGTCTACTATACCTAGAACTTGTTTTCCTCTTGGAGTTCTTACCCTTATTGGTTGTTCGGTTTCCATAGAATATTAGGAGAGATAAAGGCTTATAAAGGTTCTTGTTTTAGTCTGAATAAAACAGTTATTCTGTAAACTTTCTTAGATGTTAATCTATTTACTGTAAAAAGTTTTTTTGTTACTTTTAAGTCTCCTTTGAAGACTTTTTTTAGTTTTTTTGCTATTTGTATTGTGCTTTTTCTTGAGGAGAGGTAGAGGTCTAACCCTTCTTTTAATTTAACTTCTTTGGCTATTTTTGTGTTTGTTTTTTTTAGCTGGTTTAGTACGTAGTCTAAGACTTCTTTATTTTTTGGTCTTAATTGAAGTTTTGATTCAAAGTATCCGTCTTTTGAGTATATAGACATTTTATAAGCCAATTATTTGAGCTATTGGTGTTCCTTGTATTGTTTTTATTGTTTGAATTTCTATTACTTTTTTAGCTACTGCTATTGTGTTTTTTCCCACCATGTTTAAGTTTGGAGCTGTTCTTATTATTTCTTTAGTTTCTTCTTCATCTTTTAAATCGCCTTTATAGAATCTTTCTGTGATTTCTATTTCTATGTCTTCATCTTTTAATGTTTTGTTGATTAGGTTTTCGTCGCAGATAGCTGTAACTGATCTTTCTGGTCTTCTTAAATCCTTGTGTATTTTTACGTAAAATTTCATATTTTAGATTTAATTTTGTTTTTTGAACCACAAGCTGAACATCTTACAAATAATGCGTCTCCTTCTGTTATTAATTTAGTATCTGGTTTTTTACATTCTTTACATAAGACGAACTCATTAGCATAAGTTTCTATTTTTTTGTTTATTAAATCTGGACTAATTTTTCTTCCTAAAAAAAGTCTTTGTCCTGAAATCCAAGCAGAAGTTGCTAGTTCTCTTTGAAGGTATTTTAATAGATGATTTTGATCTCTGTGGAATGCTGAAACTATTTGTAAGAAATTATTTATTATTGTTTTATTTCCTTCTATTCTTCCTGTAACTTTAGGTATTTCAAACCTTTCTGTTGCTAGTACATCTTTTGGTATTTGTGAGTATGCTTTGTCCAAGAGTTTTTCATAAGATTCCATTTAGAATTTTAGAAGTTTTTGGGTTTATTTAAAGGTTTTTATTATCCCAATAACCTAAACTTATCTTTTAATTTAAAAATTTCTCCTTCTTTTAACAAATCTTCTATTATTGGATTTATCTCTTGTTCTGTTAATTTAGATTGTTCCATTAATTCATTTAAGTCTATACCTTCTGTTGCTTTTTCAATTATAGAAAAGATTTTTTGTCTGTTTGTTTCTGAAGGCGGAGCTTCTTCTACTATATCTTCTGTGACAACTTCTTCTTTAACTTTAGGAACTTCTTGGGGAGTTTCAGGAACTTTTTCTTCTGTTACAATTTCTGGTTCTTTTTTAGAAGGTTTTCCATATTCTTTTAATAATTCTAATTTTCTTAGTAATTCCCAGTTTGGATTGTCTAATTTTTTAATTAATTCAGGCGTTATATATTTTTGATTATTATATTCTCTTATTCTTCCAACAATATTAACTATGTCTCCTGGTTTAAACTCTTCTAGTAACTTAGTATCTTCTTTCCAGGTTTTTAGCATGGTAGAAGAACCTGAACCATCATCTATTGTTAAAGCTAGGTAACCCTCTGTTTCTGTTGAAGATGTTATGCTAGCTATTAAATTAACTCTTGAAACTTTTTTATCTTTAACTTCTACAAAATTAGGTTCCCATTCCCCTTGTTGTTTAACAAAAGAATTATTAACTAAATCAGATATCCATACTTTGTAAGCTGTTTGTCTTTTTGGGTCTGGCATTTTATATCCTCTGTATCCATCCTCTTTTTGGTTCGAAAATTGAACCGTCTCTTTTTAACATTTCTATTACTTCTTCAACTTTATCTTGTTCTATGTTTTTTTCAGCTGCTTCTGCAATAATATCGTCAATTGGGATTGTTTTTAAACCTTTTTGTTCAAATGAATTGATAATTTCTTTAACAGTTACAATTTTTCCTCTTTGAGATGCTGGCATTCCTGTTGAGATTCTGTCGATATCTATTTTTCCTGTTTCTTTGTCAAATCCTACTTTCATTAGGCAAGATTCTAGTAATTCTATTGCTGTTAATGCATCTTTTTTTGTTACTTTATTAGATAGTCTTAATTTTGCTGAGGCTTCAGCTAATCTTACTAATGCTTCTAATTGTCTAGCAGAGATAGGTATTGGTTTTATTTCTTCTTCTGAAGATGAATCTGTGTTTCTCAAAGAAACATAAAAATGTTTAATTGCATCTATTGCTGCATCTGTTAAAACAGGTTGTATTTTTTGTTTTGCATAAGCAATATACTTTCTTAGGAAATCTGTTTCAAGTTCTGGTTCTATTGTTTCTGGGTCTTTGTGTAAGCTTAGCATGTGGGATGCTATCTTTGTATCTTTCTCTTTTTCTGGGATGTCTCTTATTGGAAATATTAAATCAAATCTATTGATCAACGTTGATGGTAAATCTATTTGTGAAGCTATAGGAGTGTAAGGATCAAATCTTCCTAGTTTTGGGTTTGCTGCTGCTAAGACTGTTGTCTCACTTCTTAATGTGGCTTGGATGTTAGCTTTTGAAATTGTAATTGTGTTATGTAAAATCATCCCATTAGAAATAAATGTATGGTAGGGTTCTATTGTTACATCGTAAACCCATTTTATTCTATCATTCTTAATTTTCGATACTTCTTTAATCTTCATCCACCTAGCATACCCAAAAGCTAATTTCTTAATCTCTTCAAGCTCTTTTCTTATATCTTTGCAATCTTTTGTACTGTATTTATCTAGGTATTTTTCAGCTATCAAAACTAATTTTTGTAAAAAGATCCTATGTTTTTGAACGCCTCTATCAATTTGGTGACCTATTTCTTTTTTAACAGGGATTTTAAGTTTTTTGAAAATGTAATAAATTTTTTCAGTGCATTCTGGAATAACATCTTTTATTGTTCTATAAGTTTTGTTTTTTCCACAATATTCTTCTAGTCTTTTTTTCTTTTTTTCTGATAAAAAACTAATATTAGATAAAAAATTCAATAGGTTTTCTTGGCCAGTTATATCTAATAACCATACATTTCCTTTTTTATCTCTAAAAATTGATGATTGGATACTAAATCTTAATAGTAGATCTGAAACTTGTTCCATTAACTGTCTGTTTTGGTTGGAAAGTGAAACCTTACAACCATTTCTACTCTGGAATACAACAGTTCCATCTCCATCAAATAAAGCTTTTAATATGTGTCTTATATTTTCATTAGGTAATTGCATTATCTTTTGTGGAACTTTTTTTAAATCTCCTTTTTCAAGCAAATTTCCCCCTAGTTTAGTAAATTCTTCTACGACTTTTTTTGATATTACTCTTACTGCAAATTGGTGATTTCTTCTTGTTATTCCAGGGGTTTTACCAAAATAATCTTTTATTGCATTTTTATAATCATTTATTAGAATTTCATCATTATTCCAAAATTGGATTCCATTCTTCTTTCCCCTGTTTAATTCATAACAACCATCACTTAAGTGATATCCTAAAATTTTGCAAAGGATATCATTTTTTCTTTTATATTCTGTTGTATTTATATCTATTTTCGAAGGTATTGGGAAATACATTTCTTTGTTTAGTTTTTCTGCAGGAACTGTGATAATTTTTCCATTTCTGACTACCCAACAAGGGTGTTCTGGAGTTACTGTTATTTCTTTTCCGTTTGTAAGAATAATATTTACAAATTCTTTTGGAGCGATATGCCTACTTACCCTTTCTGCTTTTAATGGGAAGTGAGAAGTAAAATCAGTAGAGATTAGTTCAACATCATTTACAGGAAGTATTTCGCAGTCTTTTCCTTTTACTACTTTTTTCTTATTATTGTTGATTAAATTATCTACGAATTCTCCAATCTTAACATATTCTCCGTTAGAAAGCATTAATTTAAAATCAGGCAACATGCATTGCTGCTCCATTGCTTCATGGAGAGCTGATCTGTCTTCATGTGACATCTTGTCAAGTTCGTCTATTGTTACAATTCCACCATTTGCTAAGACCATTGCTCCTGCTTCTAAAGACCAGCCTCTTAAGAATTCATCTTTTACAACTGCTGCCGTTAATCCAGCACCAGAACTACCTTTTCCACTAACATATCTTGCTTTTGGGCCTGCTTTAGAAATAAATTGGAGTAACTGAGATTTACCTGCACCAGGATCACCTACAAGAAGAATATGAATATCTGGTCTTCTTTTAGTTCCATCGGGGGCTAATTTTCTTGATCCTCCTAATAGTTGTAGAGCTAAGGCTCCTTTTACATCTTCATACCCATAGATAGTTGGAGCAATTGAGTTTATTACTTTAGAATATAATCTAGGATCTTTTGCAAGTTCTGCAATTTTCTTTTCTTCTTCTGGAGTTATGTTTAATTCCTCAAAGGTTTCTTGTAGGGGTTCTATATAATTAGATTCTACAACTAAATCGTATCTTGTTGACTGTGCTCCTGTTTTTAAAAGAATAGGTATTTCTTTTATTATTCCTGTAATTCTTACTTTAGAGCCAGGTGTAGTTCTTTTTTCCATTTTTGGCTCTACTAAGTCTTCTTTAAGAAAAATTGAAAGTCTTTTTGGTTGTTCTCCACCTTCTAACGATTCTGGGATTTCTTCTAATACGATTCTTTGTGCATCTACTAGATCTTTTGAAAGGAGTCTGAACCTTCCTTTTCTTCCACAAGAACATCTTGATGGTTCTTTGAATTTTGAATCTAGTTGTAGGATTGAAATTGTATTTCCACAAGAAGGACATTCAAATCTTGCAGAAGTTACTTGGGGTCTTACGTCTGAGGCTTGTCTTACTAAGCCTTCTATAACTGTTAGTTTAGTTAAATGGATACTTCTAACGTCTTTTATTGGTATGTTTTGTGATTCTGGGAGATTATGAAATCTTACTCTTGTTAAGATGTTTTCTGGGAGTTCTAGCTGATTTAGTGCTAATTCTGCTGCTCTTATTGTATCTTCTGGAAAGGCTAATAATTGTTCTGTAAGTTCTATGTCATGCTTTGCCAGGTCTTGGAAATCTATTATTAAGGAGATTTTAGCTTGTTGTATTAAAGAATGGAGTTCTCTCTCGTAAGTTGATTCAATAAAATCCTTGAATTTTTCTATTTGCTTAGTTGCATCTATTTGCAAACTTCTCACCTCCTAAAAAAAGGAAAGAAATTAGGTTTTATTAACTTTCTTAAGATTTGAAACAAGCTTTGAAAGAGCTTCTTTTAACTTTGTTTCTGATCTAGTTCCTGTACAAACTATTTTTCCATTGCTAAAAAGTAAGAAAGTAGCTCTTGTACCATCTAGTTTGTATACTAATCCAGGAAACTGTTCTGGCTCGTATTCTGTGTTTGAAAGCTCTATTGCCAAAGAATTCAGGTTTAAATCCATGCCTATTGAGCCTGAGGCAACCATGTTTTGGACTGTAATTTTTGGTTTTATTTTGATCTTAATGTTAATTTTTTCTATGTTTTTTACTATTTCTTTCATAGCTTTTTCTAGGTCTGCCATAGATCTTGCTCCAGTGCATACTATTCTTCCTGAGCTGAATACTAAAGCAGATGTTTTTGGTTCTCTGATTCTTAATACTAAACCTGGAAATTGTTCTGGATTATATTCTGTATTAGGTAGTGTTTCTGCTAGTTTGATTAAAGGAACATCATGTTCTAGGGAAGCAGAAGCAACTATATTTACGATTCGTATTTCTTTTTTAGCCATTTTTCTTTTTAAACCCCCTGTAGAATATATAGTATCGAAAAGTATTTAAAGGTATTTATAAAGGGTTTGAGTAGATATTTAAGGATTTTCTATAAAATATTAAAACTAACTACAAATTCTTTTCCTTTTATTTTTTCTACACTGGAAACTTTATAATTTTCTTTTTTAAAACTTAGACTTTTTGAGCCAGTAATATCTTTAATTTCTTCTTCCCAATCTTTTAAATTAACAGAAGAATGGATAGATAACTCAATTTTGTCTTGTTTTTGTAACTTTTGTTTTTTTCTTAATGATTGGACTCTTCTCATTACTTCTCTGGCAAAACCTTCTTGTTCTAATTCTTTAGTTAGTTTTGTATCTAATTCTACAGAACCATATTTAAATTCTAAACCTTTTCCAGTAGAGCTTACTTTTAAGTTTTTAATATTGGTCTGAGTTTTAATTAATTCTTCAAATAAAGAGACAGCTTCTTTCAACTCTTTAGATTTTGAAATTATTTTAACTGAATTTAAAGGCCATCTAACACCCATTTGTGCTTTTTCTCTTGCGTATAAAATTGATTGTAGAACTGTTTTAACTATTTCTAATTTGTTTTCTAATTTAGGATCAGATTTACTAATGTTTGGCCAACTAGTTAAATGGATACTTTCTTCTGGTTCATTAAATTTATTTTGATAAAGATGTTCTGTTAGGAAAGGTGTAAAAGGTGCCATTAGTTTTAAAACATTTAACAGAGAAGTGTACAAGCAATAAATAGCAGACTCTCTGTTTCTTCCTTTTTCTGTTTGAACTCTAGACCTAATAAACTGTATGTATGTTCTAGATATGTCTTCTGTAAAGAAGTCTTCAATTTTTTTGGTTGCTATGTGAGGTTTTAGATTTTCTAAATCATCTGTTACTTGTTTGATTGTTGTATTTAACTTAGATAACATCCATTGATCTTCTATTTCTAATTTTTTAGGTTTTTTTGGTTTTTCTTTTGTTAATTGACTTAAGTAATTTGAAAGATTAAATATCATAGTTAATCTATTTTTTATATCTGCTGCAGGACCATATCCAAAGTTAAGATTGAATTGTGGGTTGTGCGAGGTATACATCCATCTCATTACGTCTGCACCCATTTTTTCTACAGCTTCATCAAACCAGATAGCATTTCCCCAAGATTTATGCATTGGTCTTCCTGTTTCATCATGGACTTTTTCATAAGCTAAAATAGATTTGTAAGGTGGTTCATTCTCTAAAGTTACCGACATGAATAATAAAGAGTAGAACCACAATCTTATTTGTTCTCTCATTTCAATTACTAGATTAGCAGGAAACCATTTTTTCCAATAAGCTTTATCTTCTAAATAGTTTAAAGTTGAAAAAGGTACAATACCTGCGTCTAACCAGCAGTCTCCTGTGTCTAGAACTCTTTTCATTTTTGATTTACATTTTGAACACTTTAAGAATACTTTATCTACCCAAGGTCTGTGGAGTTCTTTTAATTGATCTAGTCCTGACTCTGCTTTTTGTTCAAGTTCTTTTTTAGTTCCAATAACTTCTACATGTTTACAAGATTCACATTTCCAAATTGGCAGAGGTAAGCCCCAATACCTCATTCTTGAAATTCCCCAATCTCCCATATTGTTTAGCCAGTCTTGCATTAAGTTTGAAGCATGTGCAGGATAGAATG
>CAYFGV010000010.1:0-19109 GCA_964342845.1 Candidatus Woesearchaeota archaeon | reverse complement strand
ATCATCAGGAACACCACATTCACCCAACTCAAAAATTTTAAGTCCTTTAGAACCGCTAGCAACATATAAATAAGAATCACCAACATGAACACCTAATGCTTCAGAGGTTCCATAATCTCCACAAACATCAAAAGCATCAGAATCAGAAACATCTACTACATTAAGACTTCCTCCAGCAACATAAGCACAAAAATCTTTAACAAAAATATCATTAACGTAAAAAGGAAGGTTGTATGAATTATCTATAAATGGGTTAAGAGGATTAGAAACATCAATACGATGAATAATTGGACCATCAGTAATATATACATCATCTCCAATTAAATCTATACCATTACTACCATTAAGCGCACCATAACCACCAGAATAAGCCATACTGCAAGAACCAACAACATCAGGATTTTCAGGATTTGAAAAATCTACAATACTAAACCCGCTCCCTTGATCTGAAATACTCGCTACATAAGCAAAATCATTTTTCACACAAATATCTCCTTCACCAAAAAAAGGTAAAACACAAGACCCGACGACAGAAGGATTAATAGGAGAAGAAACATCCACAACTCGGAGACTTCCAGAACCATCAGCAACACAAATATAAGGATACTCTACATCAAGATGTGTAGCACTACCAGGAATATCACAAAAACCTATAGCAAAAGGCTTAGAAGAATTAGAAACATCCACAACCTGAAGACCTTCAGAACCATCAGCAATATAGGCATAAATATCATTTACAGCAACATCTACAGCAGTACCAGGAGTATCACAAGAACCTATAGCATCATCTTCTCCAGGAGCAACTAAACTAGGATCCCAGCCACAACCAGAAAAATTAAGAGCACTCAAACTTAAAGTAGCCCAAGTAATCGGTTTCAATAACTTCCGTTCCAAACCCCCTAATAAACCCATAAAATTAAAGAACAAAGAATACTTATAAACAAAGCACATATATAATATATAACATATATATTAGAGAACATATATTTAAACCAAACAGGGATTTTTATATCAAAAAACTCCCCATCTATTAAAGTCACAAAATTTATAAAGATACACACTTAAAACAAAAGAATGACCCTAAAAATCTATAACACACTAACAAGGAAAAAGCAAACTTTCAAACCAATTAAAAAAAATCAAATTAGCATTTACTCATGTGGTCCAACAGTATATTGGTACCAACACATCGGAAACTTAAGGACTTACATATTCTCTGATATATTAAAAAGAACTCTGCTCTACAACAAATTAAAAGTAAAACAAGTCATGAATATAACTGATGTAGGCCACTTAACTTCAGACCAAGATACAGGCGAAGATAAAATAGAAAAAGCAGCAAAAAAAGAAGGCAAAAAAGCTTCAGAAATAGCAAACTATTACTTAAAAATTTTCAAACAAGACTTCAAAAAATTAAATATTCGAGAACCAAATATTTGGTGTAAAGCAACAGAACATATAAAAGAACAAATCAACTTAATTAAAAAATTAGAAAAAAAAGGTTTTACTTATAAAACCTCAGACGGGATTTACTTTGACACATCTAAACTAAAAGATTACGGAAAATTAGCTAAATTAGAAAAACAAGAACTTCAAGCAGGAAAAAGAGTTTCTCTAAAAGAAAAGAAAAGTATAACAGACTTCGCTTTATGGAAATTCTCAGAAAAACCAGGACAAAGACAACAAGAATGGGATTCTCCTTTCGGCTTAGGTTTTCCAGGTTGGCACATAGAATGTTCAGCAATGTCAATGAAATACCTTGGAGAACACTTTGATATTCACACTGGCGGAGAAGATCACATTCAAATACACCACACAAATGAAATAGCTCAATCAGAAGCAGCAACAGGAAAGAAGTTTGTTAACTACTGGATACACAGCAGATTCTTATTATCAAAAGGAGAAAAAGTTTCTAAATCAAAAGGAGGATTATATACAGTAGAAGAATTAGAAAAATTAGGTTACAACCCATTAGATTATAGATACCTATGTTTAACAACAAAATACAGAATACAATTAAATTTCACATTAGAAGCATTAGACTCAGCTAAAATATCTTTCAACAAACTAAAAGAAAGAATTCTAGAAATCAAAAAAAATCAAGATTCAAAAGGAGACTCTAAAAAATACAAAGAAAAATTCTTGAAAACAATTAACGACGATTTAAACACTCCAAAAGCATTGGCAATCTTATGGGATTTAATAAAAGATAATAAAATAGGAAATAAACAAAAGTATAAAACAATATTAGATTTCGACAAAGTCTTAGGCCTAAACTTAGATAAAATAAAAACAGATAAAATACCAAAAGAAATTCTAGATTTAGCTAATAAAAGACTTAAAGCAAGACAAGAAAAAAACTTTCAACTTTCAGACAAAATAAGAAACCAAGTAAAAGCTAAAGGATATTCTATAGAAGACACAGATAAAGGTTTTAAAATAAAGAAAATATAAAAAATTTTAACGCCTTCTAAACAACCACTTAAGTTCAGCCTTTAAAAATTGGTCTTCAGACATCTTTAAACACCCCCCTTATATTTCACTTAGATTTTATCATATTTAAACTTTTATATACCAAAATAGACATTAAAACAAAGAATCTCAAAGATTTTAAAGAATAACACCTCAAAAACATAATTCTCAACTAAATAAATCTTTATAAAAGCTTTAAAATTCAACACTAAATGGAAGAAACTCAAAGAATTCAATCACCATCCTCAATATTAACCTATAAACAGTGCCCTAGAAAATATTATCATCAATATATCGAAAAACTAAAAACCAAACCATCAATACACCTAATAAGAGGAAGAATAGTTCACACAGTCCTAGAAGAATTCTTCAAAATAAATATAGACTCTCTATCAGAAGACTTCAAAGACGAACTAAAAATAATAATACAAGACAATCTAAACACAACTTGGGAAAATAACAAAGAAGAATTAAATTCATTAGGTCTAACAGAACAAGAACTTAAATTCTATAAATCTGAATCAGAAGGAATGGTTTTTAATTGGATAACAAGATTCACAGAAAAAATTCAAACAAAACAAGATTTCAAAAAATTAAAACCAATAACAGAACTACATATAAGCTCAGAAAGCCTAAGAACAAGAGGATTCATAGACTCAATACAGAATATAGATAACTCAATCATAATTACAGACTATAAAACATCTAAAAAATTTAAAATAACAAATGACTACAAACTTCAATTAGCTATCTACGCATTGTTATACAAAAAGAAATATGGAATAACACCATCAAAAGTAGGGATAGACTTCTTAAAACATGATGAGGTACACATAGATGTAAACCAAGAACTACTAGATCTAGCAAAAAAAGAAATAGAACTAATACATTTAAGAACTATCTCCAAACTACAAGAAGATTACACAAAAAAACCATCACCTTTATGCAAATGGTCTACAGGACAATGTGACTTCTACGAAATTTGCAAACCATTCTAAAAATTCATAATAAAAACAGAAGCTACTAACATCATAACAACCAACAATATAAACAAAAACCAAAAACCCATCTTATAATCAAAAACTTTCTTCTTAGCTTTCTTAAAAATCAAACTCAACAAATATCCTAAAACAGCACCAACTAACAAAAAAAGAAAAGCAACCAAATTACTAACTTTTATCAAACTCTCAGAAGCTATATTAAACAAAAACAATAGAATTAAAACAAAAACCACACCCAAAAAACCTCCAATAAAATCTATTTTTTTCATACCTGAATTTTAATTTAACAATTTAAATAACTTTCTAAAACTCCATAACTCTTCCTTTAAAATCTTCTTTCATTAATAAAACAACTCTTGATTCTTTTTTCTCATCAATAATCTTCCAACCAAGTAACTTAGCTAACCTCTCAGAAAAATCTTTAACTTCAGAATGTTCTGGCATTTGTTCAAACTCCATCCTATGCCTTGCATATCCGATAGGCATTCCTGCCTTCAACTCCAAGAATTTAAAATCCAAACCCTTCAATATCTTTGCATAACCTTCAACATCCAACATATTCAATCCTTTGACCAAAGTTAATCTAACAGCAGATCTTTTAAACCTCTGTAAAAGTTTTAAACTTTCCATTATCTTTTCCCAACCGTTCTTCATAATAGGTTTACACATATTTCTAAAAACCTCTTCATTAGGAGCAGGCAAGGTAACATACATTTGAGTGGGCTCCTCATTCTCTAACAATTTATTTAACATACCTGGAACAGTTCCATTACTTACCAAAAAACTAGTCATTCCTCTCTTATGAATTTCTTCTATCAATTCTGGCAATTTAGGATATAAACAATTTTCTCCAGCAAGGCTCAAAGCAACATGTTTTGGTGAAGAAATTTCTTTTAATCTTTCCTTATCAACTTTATCATAACCATAATAACCTTCTAAAGCCTTCTTATGTTCCCTAATTAAACCATCCAATATTTCTTTAGGCTCATCAATTTCTTTAAATCTGTTTATAGTATAATCCACGTCCCTCCAACACCACAAACACCTAAGTGAACAAACATCCATACTAACGCTACTCTGGATACAACACCAACTCTTGATACCATAAAATTTGAACTTGTAACAAGTACCCTCTCCACGAATAGCCTTCTTACACCACAAACATGATTTTACAGCAGAATGATTTCCAACTAGCCTATACCCTTGTTTCTCCAAACTCTTTTTCCTAGTTTTATCCATAAATATCAGAATTACAAAAAATTTAAATAACCTTCTAATCCTCCTTTAACATCCTGAAAATTCACGACCTCCTTCTTCAGCTTCCTCAGCAGAGTAAAAACAAAGCAAATTCTCCTCACTTATCTTCTTAGAATAACTACAATCAGGAGTATGATACAAATCAGAATTAACACTAGCAACATACATACAACCATCCTTAGCATCAACACAAGCCCAAACACCTAAAGAATTAGATACAGCAACCTCTTCATACTCCTTCAGCTCATCATATCTTTTAGTATCATCCTTATATTTATCATAAACAACTGCATATCCTTCCTTAACTAAAAAACCATTAACAAATAAATCTTCAATATAAACATACCTCAACAATCTTCCATAATTACCAGTATCAGAGATATCTCTTTCCAAATAAACCTCTTCACCCAAAACTAAATCTGCTAACTTCTCTTTAGCCTCTTCATAATAACATTCAGCAGTCTCAGGAGTATTTATCCCAGACAACCTAACCCTTGAACCATCCTCTAAGTCTAAAGTATCTCCATCAACAACATTTGTAACCAAAAAAGGTCCTTCCTTAACAGGTTCTTCATAAACATCACTAACAACATTTCCAGTAGTACAACCAACCAAAAAAACAAGCAAAATTAAATTAATAAATCTCATCATATTAATAAAATTAAATAATATATAAACTTTTATGTTATTATATTCAAAATAAAACTAGTTTCTTCAACTAACTCTCTTACCCTATGCAATTCCTCAGCAGGAAAATCCTCTTCAGGCTGAGTCTTAACAAAAATATATTTAGAATCTCCAAAATATATCCAATCTCCATCAACATAATATTCACAAGCATCCCCGTAAGACTCTCCACCAGAATCCTCCTGATCCGAATTCTGCCTTGTCACGCAATTATCATCCACATCTAAAACCCCATCATCATCAGTATCATCTTCACAACCATCTTTTGAATCATAAATACACAAATCAACATTATTCAAAATATCATCTCCATCAACATCATCATCCAAAATAAAACCATTACCAACAGAATAATCTTTAAACTTTAAATATCCAACATCATACTCTCCAGAAGGCATGACTTGACTTATATCTTTAGTAATCTTATAAAGCTCATTCCCAACAACAGTTGATGGTCTACCACCCAAGAGGGTTCCTCCATAAGGCTCAGGATACCTAAACTCCAAACTCGAACCATACCCATAAAAATCCTCTGTCTTATGACCTTCTGAACTCTCAACATTATCTACATAGATCTCTGCCTCAAATTCAACAACATCTCCTGGAACCAAATAAATTTCAGTATGAGAAAGAACAATATCTTCTAACACAGGTGCCTTATCATCAGGATCAAGATATTCAGTAGGATTCAAATATAATACATCATCCGATAAAACAGCATCTTCCCAATTATAAGTCCTAAAATTCAAGAAACGATCCACTACATAAGACTCCACATAATAATCACCAGAAGGAGGCTCCCCAATCTTAAAACAACAATAACCTGTAAAATCAGCATAACTATAATCCTCAGCTTCAATACAATTACTATAATGAATATAGCAATTATTCTCAAAATCACCATCCTCACTAACCAAAGTAACAGAAGGACAACCATTAACACCAGATAACGAGTCCTCAACCCTTCCATTAAAGTATGCCTTCTCATTCAAATCAAAATCACAATCACCACTATGACTATAATCTATTGTACTCTGCTCAAAATAAAACTCAGTTAATTCAGGAGGCTCTTCATCAATATCTCCATTATTTATAACCCCAACATAATCATCTTCAACAATCTCATTAAAATATCCATGTTCTCCGTCCTTATAATAAGTTTCAGCAATCCCGTTACATTCATCATGATCATCATATAAATGAACCTTATAAACATAAAACTCATCTCCACCCCACCAATACTTAGGTATTGTAAAAGTATTATCATAAATCTTTACAGGATTAGTTGGATCATCCTGAATAGCTTCCCCGCCTCTCATAAAATGACCAGTCACAGAATAATCAGGATTCAAAAAAGACTTAAAAGTAATACCAGAACTCCACGCACCTATCACACCACAACTTCCTTGGTCCATAAATGTAGTTCTCACAGTAAAAGTTGCATCTTCCAGTGTAACATCAACAGATTTCAACACAGGATCCACAATCTCAACATCCAAAACAATAGGAGGCAAAAAATCCTCTTGACTATTAATCTTGAACTCAGGAGAAAAACTAGAATCACCAACATTACCAAAAGAATCTACAGGAGTAATCTTCATTTTCGCAAAAACTTCATCATAAGGAAATTGTTCAAAAGAATTCCAAATAAAAAGATAAGAAGTAAACTCAGAACTAGTAATAAGATCTTTAAAATCCTCCAATAAATCTTTCTCTTCTAAATCCTCCCACTCAGTATAATCTTCATCTTCACAAACATCTTCTTCACAAGACTGATACTCAATCTTCAAATCAACAAGACTGCTCTCAGCATCTTTCACTTCATACCCAACACCAAAATAAGTAGACTTAATATCATAAGGATCCTCAAACTGACCATCATCAACTTGAATTTTTGGAGGACTTGAATCAAGAACAATATCATCTTCACCTTCAAAACCTCTCCCTGAAAAACCGCCCCCATCACAAAAAGCATAACAACTATCATCAACAAATACAAAAGGAACTAAATCAACAGAAACATAATCCACACAATTTACGTCTTTAGTAACACTAGAAAAAGCAAAAAGAGTTTCTCCTAAATCAAAACTAAAATAATTATCTTCTGCCTCACAAATAATCTTTGAATCAGCACTAACATCATCATCTCCATTATTATTAAAAATAAGACTCAAAATATTTCCATCATAACTCAACTCATTAATCTCAATACTAATATCACCACACTGTTGACTCAACTCAATCTCACAACTAGTTTGCTCCAATAAATCTTCAACAAACACACCCCCCCAAGA
Source organism: Candidatus Woesearchaeota archaeon (assembly GCA_964342845.1). Taxonomy (GTDB): domain Archaea; phylum Nanobdellota; class Nanobdellia; order SCGC-AAA011-G17; family CAYFGV01; genus CAYFGV01. The sequence continues at coordinate 11,398 of CAYFGV010000010.1, read as the reverse complement.
AAATATTAATAAAATTAAAATTATCAAAAATCCAATTAACAAGATAACAGCAATTAAAGGAGACACACCTCTTTTCATAAACTTAAAATAAAAATTAGTCTATTTAAATATTTCCTTAAATCTCTTCTGGCTCCCACTCTTCAGGATCCCAAATCTCAATCCCCATATTCTCCTCTCTAGCATCTATAACATCCCTATGAATCTCTTTAACTCCTTCTAAAAATTCTTCATACAAAATATCTCTCAAAGGATCATAAATCCCCCAATTATTATACCTAGTAAAAGGATAGTTCGAAGGCCCATGATCAAAAACAGCATGCCAACAATAACCCAAACCACCTGATCTTTCTGCACCCTCAACAGCAAGTCTAGTCATCTCCACTCTCTCTTCTGTATCATCAACCTGTGGATACTGATCGTCAGTATATCTTAAACCACCATAAAATATCTCCTGAGTCCCTCCATTTTCTTCAAGTTCCCATCTCCAAAAACCTTCACCATTAGGATCTTCTTCAGTACCATCACCAATCCACCACTCTAAAGCCAACTCTCTCTCCTGTACATTAGCATGATAACTCGTCTCCGCCAAAAATGTAGTAACAGTTCTGCTCCCAGCCACCTCTTGAATTGCTTCATCAATCAACTGGTGTCTAGCAACCATAGTATTAACGTCAACAACATTAGACATATAATCATTAATTCCAATCACATCAACACCAAAACCAACATCCAAAACAAATGCATCTAAAAAAGTATCATCAGTCATCCAATCATAATTCCTTTTTAAGAAACTACCAGCATACTTATTAGAAAAAATCAAAGCAGCAGGAACATATTCTTCTACCAATCCAATCAAAAAAGTATTATAAGATTCATGATAATAAAACCATTCTTCCTCACCAAAATAAAGTGCATCATGAAAAATAAGAGTGCCATAATCATGACTTACAGCTTCAGTTTCTACAGCGTCAGGCCAGTTAACATGAGTATCAACCTCTCCCCTAGAAACAATCATCTTACCACCAGTTACTACAAACACATTTCCTTCTTCCCAATCCAAACTATCTTCACTCCAAATAATATCATATTCATCTCCTTGTTGAACAACAGAAACAACAGAAGCAACACTTTTATCAACATTAAAGATAGGCGCACCAATCATTGCATCAAAAACCCTCTCATCTCCTTCTTGCCAATAATAATGTAATTCAGTCCCAACACTACCATCACCTGCAACAGATTCAAAATCATCTCTCTCACTAACTAATTGAACAATCTTAATAACTTCATCATCAATACGAATAAACTCCCCTTCTTCAAAATCCCTAGGAACTCCAGATTTAGAAAAATAAATCTCAGTATCATCAACATCAATTTTCTTAGCTAAGCTAGCCACCCCATCATCACCCCCATACTCAAGATAATAATTCCACCAAAGCTCATTCCCCAAAAAAATACCTATACAAAGAGGATTATCCTTACAATACACCTCTCCAACCTCTTTTATCTCATCTTCTACCAAAGATCTCCATCCAGGATCATCTATATCTTGAGGAGAATCATAACCATTATAACTAGTAGTAAGAGGCATTTCATTAATCAAATATATAAAAGGCATCTTATCCCACACATCAGACTTCATACCCAATGAATTATAACCATTAGGCAACATAATATCCCATGTAAATTCATCTACAATCTCAGAAAAACTAGGATTAGAAGGAGGACCATTAGGATCATCTAAAAATCTCCTTATCGCCCCTTTCCTATAAGGATCTTCGTCATAATCTTGTTCTTCCCAACTAGATTTTTCAGCCTGAGCCACATTTGTAATCATCCAAGAACTTAAAGCATGCATACATGAAAGCATCACATAGCTTTCACTTAAAGATCCAATTCTATCATCAGCAGGAGCTTTCAAAACAGAATAATCAACACCGTCTTCTCCTGCTTGTTTAACTATACTCCAACCTAATATTTCCTCCTCCCCATTACCTTCATCTCCTCCATCGTCACTTCCACCACCATCACTTCCACCTCCGCCTCCACCTGAATCATCTCCAGAATCACTTCCAGAATCATCATCAGAAGAATCATCACTAGAGCCTCCACTTCCAGAACCATCATAAGAAACAGTTAGCCCCCTTTCATCAGAAACAAGCAACTCTCCAACCCAATCATAACATTCAACATGCCAATCATAATCCCCATCAACCAACTCTAACTTAAAAGTTTGTAGCGTATTCAACGTAACATAAGTATCAGTATCATAAAGAACACCACCAACATACAAACTACAATTAGATATACTCTCATTACTCACAGTACTATACATAAAAACAACTTCATCAGAAGAATCCCACAAAAAACCATCTCCTGGATTTACCAAATCAACAAAAAAATCATCAGAATCAGTAAAAAAATCATAATCAGCATCACTTAAAAAAATAACAAATAACCACAATATAAGCAAAGATCCAACTAACAGCAAAACAGCTAATAAAGTAGATTGCCCTCTTTTCATAATATAAATTTTGAGAAAAAGAATATTTAAAACTTTCTTTAAATTAGATTTCAAAGCTCATACTTAATAAGTAACTCATCTATCAATTCTAAATCAAAATCATAGTTTCTCCCTACTTGAGCCTTAAACCATAACTCCCGAACTATAAATGTCAAATAACAAAGATCTTCATATTTAACAGTCAAATATTTTAAAGAAGATACACTTTGATAGCCTTCTTTAAATTTCCTTTTTTTATTAGAGGTATTAGCCCATTTAAGGAAAAATTTAGCAACTCCGCTACCTTTAAATTTTGGTTTAATTGATTCAATATCAACTAGATATACCTTGCCTTTTCTTAGCCTAAAATTTCCAGGAACAAAATCAGAAATACCAAGAGTAATTTCTGGATTAACTTCCCTCTTTAAAAACTTATATAGTTTTAAAACTCTTTCTCTTCTTTTTAAAGATAGTACTGCTTTTGGTTTTTTCCTAATTTTATTAATTTTCCTTCTCATTAAAACTTTTGAAGAAGGATTATAATTTCCTTTCTCCAATTCTCTTAATGTTTTATAAAAATCAAGGTCAACATTATATTCACAATTAACTTGGTTCACATACGCCCCAATTTTACCTAATTGATAATAAACCTCTAGTTTTTCTTTTCGCTTCAAATCTCTCCCTTCAACATATTCGTAAAAAACATCTTTTCCATCTCTTCCTAAAAACTTTGGTAAAAATCCTTTCTTTTCTAATTTTTTTGAAACAAATTCGTATAATTTTGCCTTCTTTAAATTTGAACACCTCCTAACTATATATCTTATTCCATCAAATTCTATCAAATGTACCTCCCTAGTTAACCCACCTCCTTTTCCTTCAGGCATAAGTATAGAAATTTTACCTTTTTTAATAAGGTGTTTCATTTTAAAATATAAATAAAAACTGTCTTAAATAGTTATCTTATTTCTAAATCGCCCCATTTAACTCAACAAACCACCCATAGAAACATTTTTAAACACCTCAAAACTCTAAAAATCTGAAAATGTTCAGAAAATCACCAGAAAATCTAATAAAAGAAGTATCAGAAAAGCTAAAGAAGATTCCAGAAATCCAACCTCCAGAATGGTCTAGATTTGTTAAAACTTCCCATGCTAGAGATAAACCACCAGTAGAACAAGATTGGTGGTACAAAAGAGCTGCTTCAATCCTAAGAAAAGTTTACATTTTAGGACCAATAGGCGTCTCAAAATTAAGAACAAAATATGGTGGCAAAAAAAATAGAGGAATGAAACCTGAAAGAACTTACAAAGGCTCAGGTAAAATAATAAGAACAATATTCCAGCAACTAGAAAAAGCAGAGTTAATAACTCAACCAGAAAAAAGCAAAAGAAAAGGAAGAATATTAACAAATAAAGGAAAATCATTATTATCAAAAAACAATGGAAAACCAAGAGGAAATCCAAAAACTCCAGCAACAAGTACAACAACTGGAGCAGCTAGTAAAGCAACACCTAAGTAAAGAAGCTATCACAAGATATAATACAATAAGAACCGCACATCCAGAATTCGCAATACATATCTTAACTTTACTCGCACAATTAATACAATCTCAACAAATACAAGAAAAAATAACAGATGAACAATTCAAAAAATTAATAAAACAAATACAACCACAGAAAAAGGAGTTTAAATTTAAAAGAAAATGACAAGATTCAAATCAAGACCAAAAAAAATCAGATTAGCAAAAAAGTTAAAACAAACTAGGTGGGCCCCTTTCTGGGTAATACCTAAAATTTTTGGACCAGGACGAAGAATCCATCCTTCTAGAGTTACAGATAGAAAAAGACACTGGAAAAGAACTAAAATAAAAGCTTAAAGATGGCAGACGAAAAAGTATACACAATACCTTTACGAAAAGAATTCAGTAAAGGTCCTCGTTATAAAAGAACAGCTAAATCAGTTAGAACTGTAAAAGCATATTTGAAAAGACACTTAAAATCAGAATTTAAAATTGGAAAATATTTAAATCAAGAATTATGGAAACATGGAATGAAAAATCCTCCTCCAAGAATAAAAATTAAAGTAACTAAAAAAGATGATAAATTCTATGCTGACTGGATAAATGCTCCTGAAGTTAAAGAAGAAGTTAAGAAAAAAACATCATTAAAAGATAGATTAAAAGCTAAAAAAGAACCAGAGAAAAAAGAAGTTAAAGAAACTAAACCTAAAGAAGAAAAGAAAACAGAAGTTAAAAAAGAAGAACCAAAAGAAACTAAAGCTGAAAAACCTAAAGAAGTTAAAAAAGAAACTCCAAAAACAGAAACTAAAAAAGAAGAGAAAAAATAATTACTTCTTACCCTTTTTCTTACTAAAATTAAATATGTAAATTATCGGTAAAATTCCAGCAGTATTTAAAACAAACATTGCTATAAACCAATACAGATGTTTATTAACACCAGCCTTCCATAAAGCAATCCCTTTCCAAATCATACTCCAAATAATTAAAAATACCAGCCCTACATTAAACATAACTAAACTATCCATTTAATATCACCTCAAGAATAAAAATAAAAAAAAGAATTTAAATATGTTTCGAAAACTCCTCTTCATCTACTTTAGCTAATCTCAGAATACTCTTCAAAGTCCCTGTCTTAAGTTCTTTATGCATAGGAACAACAGTCCCAACTTTCCCCTTATTAGTCATCTTTGAAATCCTAACATGACTCCCTGTTCTTCCTGTTATCTCAAAGTCAAACCTATTACAAAGAATTTTAAGAGTTTTACGCCCTGACAGCTTCTGCAGTTTTGGCATGTTCAGACACCTCAAAAGTGGTCATTAAAGCTTTGCCGTTATCTCCTTCCAAGGGAAACTCTTCTAAATACAACTCAGTAGCTTCCTTCAAATTCTTCACCGCTTCTTCTACTGTCTTACCTTGGCTAGCTGTACCTAATTCAGGACATTCAGCCACAAACATGTCTTCTTCTCTATGAATAACTGCTGTAAATGTTTTCATTTTAATATCCATATATATATATTTCCTCCTATTTAAATCTTCTTTTTTCTAATCTATATCCTTAATCTCTACTTAAATCTAATCTACCACTTAAAACAGCTTTCTCCCAATCATAGAGATTTGTATAAGATGTATTCATAAGTTGCCCAACAAATCTATGGTCACCACATCTATCCAACAAACGCATAGCTTCCCTCTTAAAATCTAAAGAATATCTTTTAATCCCTTTCCTTTTATATGAATTCAAAACCGAAACCAATCTATTCTGCTTCCTTTTAATTGTAAATCCGATGTTATCATAAAAACCTTTGATAGAATCATAATTAGTAGAGACTAAAATCATTACTTTGTTCTGATTGAACTTCACACTACAACGTATCCCAAAAGAAGACTCTAGCATCTCTTTGACCTCAAGCAAAGATTTATTATTACCAGAGCACACCTGCAAATAGCCTGCTCCTTTATGTAATAACCTAATTCCCCCTTCAGAATCAAATAAACCTTTAAGAAACGACGCCTTAATCAATAAATTCCCTTGTTTTATCTCAGACGGAAGGATCCATTCCTTAGACTTAAAAGATTTAGAGTACCTCAGCAAATCCCTTGTAACAAGTTTAGAACACATCTGAAGGGAATATTGCAGTCTAGCAACACCGAAATTAGTACGTTCCCTATACCTAAGCCTTATCTTTGAGGTCATACTATAGACATTATTTAAACATTGTAGAAAATATTCAACAAAGTCCTTATCACAACAATCCAATCCAACCCGATACCCAGTAGTCAAATAACCGTCTCCACACAACACACCTAGAATATAAGCCTTATCTAAAGTAAGTATCTCTGAACCTTCTTTTATCTCTTTAATATTGTAGATAGGCTTCCTACCCAAATATATCCATCCAACAATAGCTCCATGCCCTACTTTTCGTCCATCTTTCTTCAGCAAATATTCTGAAATTCTTTTCATACCCCAACCAAACTTTCTTCTCAAATACATCACTAACTCATAATCTTCCATAGTATAATAATTATACATCTTCAATCCATGTCCTTAATCCCTTCTCCGGTTATCCTAAAAATCGCCTCTCCCTCAGCAAGATAACTTGAATCTACCAACTTAGCAACTCTTGTCCCTTTCTTTCCCTTACGAACATATATCCTTGTGTTGCAACCATGTGCCAATATGTTTCCACCAACAGGAGCAGTAGGATCTCCAAAAAATGTATCTGGCTTAGACATAACTTGATTAGTCACATAGATAGCAATGTTATACATATCAGCTAACTTCTGCAAAGTGTGTATATGTTTATTCAATTTTTGTTGACGATCCGCCAACTGACCACGACCTACAAACTCACTTCTAAACAAAGAAATTAATGAATCCACAACAATCAACCTAACAGGAAAACCTTCTTTAATCAAATCCTCAACCTTCTCTGTTAATAACATTTGATGATCACTATTAAAACAACGAACGCATTTGATATTCTTCAAAGTCTTTTCAACATCCATACTAGCTGCTTCAGCTAACTGTTTAATCCTCTGCACCCTAAAAGTACTCTCTGTATCCAAAAAAACAACACCAGCACCTAACCCACCTTTCTCTTTCGGCAGCTGAACATTAATAGCTATCTGATAACCTACTTGACTTTTCCCAGAAGCAAAACCACCATATAGTTCAGTAATATTTCCAGTCTCAATACCACCACCAATCAACTTATCTAACTCTTTACTTCCAGTTGTAATCCTTTCAATCTTTTCAGCTTTCTTCAATAAATCCATCCCAGACTCAAACCCCATTTCCAAAGCATTCCTAGAAGCTTGAATCATCTTTCTTGCAACAGATTCACCAACACCAGAAGCTTCAGTAATCACACCAGGACTTGCAACAGCAACACTCAGTAAAGTATCAAAACCAGCCTCTTTCAATTTCTCAGCTGTAGCGGCACCAACACCAGGTAAATCTTCTACTTTTTTTAATTTACTCATTTTCTTGCACCTCAAAATACAAATAATCTTGTAATTTCCCAAAAATAGCCATCAACTTTGGAAGATCATTTCTTCTTAAATTATTAATCACCTCGCTCCTCCAAACATCTTCATCCTTCTTCTTATAACTTCTACTCAAAGTAACTGTCTTAAACTCTACCTCTTTTCCATCAAACTCTCTTTTATTTGCCCAAACTGCTGCTTCTATAAGTCCAACCTTAAATTTTTTTATAGGTCTATTTACTTCTTCCTTTTTTACCATAGAAACCACCTCCATTTAGTTCCTTTTTGAAAACTCCTATCTTATACAACATAGATGGATGAATATAATCTTTAATAAGACTAATAAACTTCTCAGCCTCCTTAGTACCAAAATATAAATAATGCCATCTCTTACCAGGATGCCTCTTAGGATCTGTATTGGAACATATACTAGGAAAAATACTCCATTTCTCTTCAAACCACTCCTTTATAACCAAATTTTCAGCATAAGTAAACCCATTAGTATGTAAAGTACAGTTCCTATCTCTCTTTTTATAAGAACCATCATCCATATACCAAACAGCCAACCCCAATCTATCAACCAAATCTAAAATCTGTCTAGTTACTTCCTTCTTCCCATTCTTATAAAACAGATTGTGATAATAATTTAAACAAGGGAATCTCCTGCTTTCAAAAGACAAATATCCTAATTTATTTCTTCTCAAATTAAAAGATAAACTTTTCAGCATATTAACTTTCCAAAGTAAATATTTTTCTTGTTTTTTGCAATGGGCTCCCTCTATACGAGCATTTTTACATTTATCCTTAATCCTAGAATAAAGATCTCCAAATAAACCCCCCAAAATAATCTGCTTTTCTGACTCAGATAACTTAATGTCTTTTCGATAAGCAAGCTTACTAATTCCATCTCTAGAAGCCATTATTCTGATAGCATTAGGAGATCTATTCAACACAGAAGAAAGACAGAATTCTCCCTTATCAACATAATCTCTCCTTAGTAGCTCAATTTCGTTATTGGTCCATCTCAAACAAATCACCTCGTTTTGCTTTCGCGTCTTATTTCACAGGTATAACTAAGAAAGTCATTCTCCTTTATAAATCTTATGCGCGTGTAGAAATCCTTGCAATGCTAGAAAGTTACTAGCAGAAAACATTTATAAACACTCAAACAAAATTAAAACTATGAAGAAAAAATACTTTTGGCCAGTCCCTTCAACAAAGAAAAAAATTCCAAAATCAAAAAGTAAAAGAGGATTCGGAAGAAATAAAGAAAACAATAGATTTCATGCCGGTACAGATATACTCGCTAAACACAAATCAGATGTTGTATCAATAGAAGACGGAATTGTTAAAAACATTTTTTTATTTACATATCCTTCCTTAGATAAATATAATAAATACGAAAAAACATATGCAATAGCAATTCAACACAAAGATAAAAACTTCGCATTATATTGCGAAATAGAAAAACCTAAATTAAAACTAGGACAAAAAGTAAAAGCAGGTCAAAAAATTGCAAAAGTAGGAAAAATCTTCGCACATAAACCAAAACATACAATGCTTCATTTTGAATATCACTCTAAATTACCTAAAAAAACAACAATATGGCACAAAGGTAGAAAACCAAAAGGTTTACTTAATTCTACGCAATACTTGAAAAAAATATAAATAAAAATATCCAAAATCAAAATAGAAATTTATTTAAACTAAAAATACAAAAAATAACATATGAAAAAAATACTTATAATTTTAACCATCCTAGGAATAGTCATAATCTCTGGCTGTAATAGCTCTACACAAACCGGAAACACAAACAACGAACTTGATACAGGTACCCCCCCTGAAGGAGAAATAAAAGAATTTACAATGACAGCAAAACAATTTGAATTCACACCTTCAACAATAACAGTAAACCAGGGAGATTTAGTTAAATTAACAATAACAAGTACAGATGTTGCACATGGAATCAGCATACCAGACTTCGACATAAATGAAAATATCTCACCAGACCAAATAACTACAATAGAATTCATAGCAGACAAAACAGGAACATTCACATTTTCATGCAGCGTATATTGCGGATCCAACCATAATGAAATGGAGGGTACATTAATAGTAGAATGACAATAGATCCTCTTCTAGCCCAAAAAATTGTATACTCTTTAGGATTTACAAACATTTTGGGTTTACTCTTAGTAGCATCCTCTTGCAGATGTATGTTAAAAATCAAAAAACCAACTAAAACATATATGAACTTTTACAAATACCACTGTTATTACTGGTATTTTCTAATAGCATCAATATTAGCCCATGCAATTTTAGCGATAATATATTTCGGAAATCCATTTTAAAAAATAAAGGAGGTGAATAAAAATGTGCAAAACATGCGGTTGTGAGGATAACAAAAAATGTTCTTGTGGTTCTGGAAAAAAACATAAAGACTGTTGTGGAAAATAAAAAAAGTGTATAAATTTATTAAATTATCCTCAGAATCAAAAAAACATCTAAAAAAATCAATCCAAAAAATAAAACTTCTTCTAAAAACCCATCAACCTTAACAATACCTTTAATTTTAAATTCAGAAAAAGGATACAAAAAAGCAACCCCACTTCTAGTCATCATATCTCCAACTAAATGGCTCAAATAACCTAAACTAAAAGCAAAAGAATATTCACTTAAACCAAAATAACTTAAAAAAATAACAACAATTAAAACAATAAAAATAGAATGAAAAAAACCTCTATGTCCAAAAATAAAACTAATAAAATCAGATAACCCTCTTAATCTTTTTCCGATAAAACTTTTAGGATGATCAATATCAGGCAAAACACCAACTAAAACCACAATAAGTAAAAACACCCAACCATAAGAAAACAATTCCATAAACAACAAACCTAAAAACAAACTTAAAACAAAATGGGTTCTAAACATCAATTTTAATCACCTTTAATCATTTCTTTCAAAAATTCCTTCTTACTCATAGAAACACCCTTTCCTTCATCTATGTCTTTCCAAATCTTATCTAGCTCTTCCATTTCTTCAATTTCTTCTTGAATTAATTCATCCGTTTGCCTAAAAACAAAAGAATCACTAAAGCATTTAAACTTTCCTATTTTAAATATTAAAAAGATTTACTCTTCCTCTCTCAATTCAGAAAAATGTTCTCTTATGTAGCCCAATGCTACCTGATATGCTATTATTGTGCATACTATCGGTTCAGTATAACTTTTATAAGTAACCATCCTTCTCTCATCACCAATAGGAGGCTTTCCAAACCTATCTAATGCTTTTTGTTCGAAATCCAACACACCTTCTATATTTTTTTCAACTTTCCTTAATCTTTCAATATAATTTTCCTGTGACATTTTATCTCCTTAGAAATAAAATAAATCTTATCTTTATAAAGTTTTCGGTAATTACTACTCTAAAGTTAATCCAATAAAATACATACCTTAGATGTCTAACCCTAATATCCACATCTTCTAATAAAACACTTCCTCAAACATCAATTTCCTTCACCAACTCCAAAGGATCAGCAACACCAACAGAATTAATCATAAACTCCAACCTATCAAACATATCATTCTTAGTAACTTTTCCACCTAAAACAACCTGTTTCAACTCCAAACCACCCTTAATCTCTTCAAAACTACTATCCTCAGAAACTTCAGCACCAACTAAAGTCTTAACATTTTCTCTAAAAGCAACAGCCCTAACACTCTCTGTTCCATCATCAAAAAATACATTCAAAATAGGAACCTTTTCTCCAGCAACCTCTCCATGCTCCTTACAAACACTTTTATCACCATCTAATTCAACCTTTTTCCTACACTCAGGACAAGCCACAAAAAATCTAGGCTCAAAAACTTGCACAACACTACCAAAA
>CAYFGV010000009.1:0-23985 GCA_964342845.1 Candidatus Woesearchaeota archaeon | reverse complement strand
TCTATTTTTAAGTCAGTTCCATCTTTGTTAAGGACTTCTATGGTTATTGAGTCAAATACTTCGAATTCTTCATCAGAGACTATGAACATAGGATGATAAAATCCAGATTGCCAATATGTTGGTGTCCATTCTGTATAATTTCCTATGACTTCAGCACCTTCTGGAAGACCTATTGTTTCGATTGTTATTTCATTATCATCATTAGGTACGTTGTTTTGGTTATCTGGGTCTGTGTAAATTAAAAATCTTAGTAGTTCATCTTCTGAAATTATTTGGTCTTTTATTTCCAGAACTGGTGCTCTGTTTACGTTGTAGATGGTTGCTGAGAAGTTTAGGTAGAGTCTATCAAAACCGTCGTCTACTTCTAATGTGAAGGTGTAGTTTCCTGATTCATTGAATTGTATATCCCATACGAAATTATTGTCGTCTTGTTGGAAAAAGCCCTTTGGTGAAATGCTGTAGGTTATGTTATCTCCGTCTGGGTCGTTTGCAAAAAGTTCCATACCAAATGTTTGGTTTTCTGTTGCTATTATATCTTCTATTGGTTCTACTTCTGGTAGTCTGTTTACGTTGATTACTTGTATGTTTACCTCTTCTTCATCTATGTTTTCTCCGTCTGTTACGTTGAATATTATATTATATGAGCCTGCGTCGTCGAAAGTTGGAGTCCAAATGAATAGGCCTGTTTGTTCGTCGAAGAAAAATTCACTTGGTAGGATTTTATTAGCGTTTGTTCCAAAGGTTAAGGTTTTGTTTTGTGGATTGGAAGCTTCAACGTCAATTACTAGTGTTTTGTTTTCGTTTATTGTTTGATATCCTATAGGTTCTATTGTTAGTGCGCTATTTGGCCAATAGTCGATGCCATTTCCGTCTCCTGAGATCTCGTAGTAGTTTGGATAACCTGGGTTGTTTTCGAAATCGTCCCAGTCATTTCCTAAACTGCTTAGGTTCCAGTTATTATTATCTGAACCATATGATTCGAAACTATTTTTATCATTATTATTAAAGTCGTTTTTCCAAATTAAATTGTATGTAGAGTCTGATAAATAAATACCTTTCCCGGTGTTATGAATTATGTTATTATTATTTAAGGTGTTATATTTAGAATTATCTAGGTAAATGCCTCCGTTATAGTCTATATCTCCATTATAACCGATTTGGTTTTCGTTTATAGTATTATAATCTGAATTGTGAAATGAGATTCCCCAATCGACATTACTATTTATATTGTTATTGCTTATATCATTGTTGCTAGATCCTTGGGTAAAATAGATTCCTGAGTCAAATTCTTGGATATTACAATTTTGAATAGTTATGTTGTCTATAGCAGCCATATAAATACCTTGACTATTTCCTATTCCGCCAATTGTATGTCCGTTACAGTCTAATTCAACATTATGGTCTCCGATTATTATACCACGCTCGGAACAACCAGTTAAATCATACCACATTGTTTGTGACCATTTTAAACTATCTCCGCAACTACATTGTATGTCTCCACCACATTCAGCAGCTCCTAAAACAGATTTTGTTGTTAAAATAAGTACTAAAAAAACTAGTAAGTAAGAAAATATCTTTTTCATTTTTAAAACCCTCCTATTGTCTTTTTAGGTATAAATCTAGATTTATATTGTTTTAAGTATTAGAATGGTTATTTTAGAGAATAATGTTTTTATCCAGATTTTTAATTCACAAACCTTAAATAAGATTTTGGGTTTCTTCTTATATTACTTTTAAAGGAGGCATAATAATGGCAAAAACTGTTAAAATAGGTGATAAAGAAGTTGGTGAAGGTTGTCCGACTTTTATAATTGCAGAGGTAGGGATAAACCATAATGGTGATATTAGGTTAGCTAAACAATTGGTTGACATGGCTGTTTCTTCTGGTTGTGATGCAGTAAAATTTCAAAAAAGAACTATAGATGTAGTATATACTGCTGAAGAACTTGCTAAAGCTAGAGAGAATCCTTTTGGTGATACAAATGGAGACTTAAAAAGAGGGCTAGAATTTGGTGAAGAAGAATATAAAGAAATTGATGCTTATTGTAAAGAGAAAGGTATTATTTGGTTTGCTTCTCCATGGGATGAGGCTAGTGTAGATTTCCTTGAGAAATTTGATACTCCTTGTTATAAGGTTGCTTCTGCAAGTTTAACTGATGATAATTTGTTAAAACATATTAGAGCTAAAGGAAAACCAGTGATTCTTTCTACAGGGATGAGTACTCAAGAAGAGATAGATCATGCTGTAGAAGTTTTAGGGGAAGATGATTTAGTGATGTTACATTGTACTTCAACTTATCCTTCAGATAATGCAGAGTTGAATTTGAATTTTATTCCTCAATTGAAAGAGAAGCATTCTTTTCCAATTGGATATAGTGGACATGAGCTTGGGATAATGTCGTCTGTTATGGCGGTTGTAGTTGGTGCTTCTGTGGTTGAAAGACATATAACTCTTAATAGGGCTATGTGGGGTAGTGATCATGCAGCTAGTGTTGAGCCACCTGGTTTGTGGAGACTTGTGAGAGATGTAAGAGAAGTTTCAAAAATCCTAGGAGATGGAGAAAAGAAAGTTTATGACTCTGAGAAACCTATAGTTGATAAATTGAGGAGAGTTAAGTGATTAGTTCAATAATCCTATCAGTAGCTTTTCCGTCACATTTGTAGTTATAGGAGTAAACAAATTTTTTCCTATTTTCTTCTAATTCTTTGATTAGTTCTTTATCTGTTAGTATTTTTTTAAGAGTAGATTGTAATTCATCTAGGTTACTTACTTCTAAGGCTGCTTTGCTTTTTCCGTAAGGACTTATGGCTGAGCTTAGAAATGTAGTTACTGTGATTATGTTTTTGTTTAAAATCATTGCTTCTAATGCTGTGGTTGAGATTTGAGTTATTAGTATTTCTGCTGCGTCAATTAATTCATAAATATTTGTTTCTTTACACATTGTGTAATCTTCTTTTTTGAATGTTTTTAATAAGGATTTGTAGGATGTTTCGTGTTCTGCTGGATGTAGTTTAATTACTGCGTGTTTGTTTGGTATGTTTTTAACTGCTTTTATGAAAGCTGTCATTATTTCTAGATTGTTTTCTTTGCTGATCTCAAAACCAAAAGGTTGAGATGTGTAAAGGACTATTTCTTTGTTTGGGTCTAGATTTAGTTCTTGGTAGATTTTATTTTTATCACTTTTAAAATTGAATAGTTTATCATAACCTGGTGAGCCTGTGATTATAATTTTATTTGGGTCTGTTCCTCTTTCTACTAAGAAATCTTTTACTTGTTCTCCCCAGACTGCTATTTTATTTGAGATTGCTTTATCATAGGCATGTGTTGCTAGGACTCCATGTTGGATGTATAGTGTTTCAATGTTATTTAGATTTGCAACTCTTACGAATGTTCTTCCGAACATGTTATTTTCATTTAAGACTATGACTTTTTTTGGTTTTTCTTTGTTTAGGAGGTTTTCAGTAGCTTCTATTTGTTTTATAGTTTTTTTGAACCATGTTTTTGTTATGTATTTTATTCTTTTGTATTTTGGATGTTCAGAATTAACTTCTATTTTTCCTTTTTTAGTTTTGTACTTTTCAAAAGGGATGTATCCTATGTTTTCTTTGTCTAGTGCTTTTTGTGCACCAGAACCATTTGCTATGATTTTGATAGGTGATTTTAATTTTTTAAGAACAGGAATTATTGTTCTGACGTGACTTACTGAGTTTAGGATTAGAAGTGTATCACTTTCTTGTGTTGGTTTTGGTTTGTGTGTTAAACGATAAAAGAAATCTCTTGTGTGTAATGCTGTCCAGAATATTAGGTGATGTAGATTTGCTAAAGTTGGATTTTTTTCTATTGGGTTTATTATATTTACTGGGAGATCATGTCTTAGGCAATCTAAGATGGGTATTTTTTTGTAGAAAATCTCTTCTTTGAAAACTTCTTTTAATAATTCTTTTGCTTTGAAATATTTTTCTATTGGTGTCATTTTTTGTAAAATTTGATTAGGTTTTCTGTTATTTTATCTGCTTTATATTGTTTTGTATTATTTTTGGCTTTTAGGATATCTTTTTTGTTTGTTGTTTTTAGTGCTTTTTCAATTGCTTGTTTTAGTTCTTTTACATTTCCTGGTTGAACTTGATATTTTTTATCTAAGAGTTCTTTTGTTCCACCGATTGAGCTCGCGATAACTTTTAATCCTGCTGCTTGTGCTTCAATAACTACTCTTCCAAAAGCTTCTAGAACTAGAGAAGGGAAAATTACGATATCGTGTTTGGAAATTATTTCTGGGATTTTTTCGTAGGGAACTTTATTATTTATTTTTACGTTTAATTTGTGTTTTTTTATGTAGTTTAGCATTTTATTTTTTGCGGAACCTTCACCGTAGAAATTGCATTGGTATTTTGTATTTTTTAGAGCTTTAAGTAAAATCATAACCCCTTTGTTTTCTACGTATGCTCCTAAGTAGAGAATTTTGTTGTTTGTTTTAGATTTTTTGTTAAATTTTTCTATTTCTATTATATTTGGGAGAACTTGTATTTTGTTCTTAGGAATTTTGTATTCTATTAATTTTTGTTTTAAGAAGTTGCTTATTGGTGTGTAATAGTTAGCTTGTTTTAATTTTTTTAATCTTTTTCTGAAGCTGTTGTATAAGATGTGGTGTATTAAAGGATTGTATTTGTAGTACCAATTGTTTTGAGCTTTTCCAAATTCTTTTGATTTTAGGAAACATTTTAAGAATCTTTTTTTGGTACATTTGTAAGGACACTCTCTTTTGTCTTGATACATTAATGTTCCTTTTGGGCAGAAGAAGACTGGGCTGTTGACATGACAGTATGATTTTTTATTTTTAGTAATTCCTGTTATAGAAGTTGTGTTTAGGTAATGGATCATGTCAAAGTTTTTTTGTAGTTTTTTTACTTCTTTTTTAGCTGAGTTTGGAAAGGTTATAATTCTTTTTATGTTTGATATAAGGGAACTCGGGTCTTTACCTGTTTTTATGTTTCTGTAGATTTTTACTTTGTTTTTAATTTCAAATTTTTTAGTATTTGGGAAGTGTGAGGTTAAGACTGATATTTCCAATCCTTTTTTAGCTAGGGCTTCTGCTAGTATCTCCATGGAGATTTCTCCCCCTCCTTGTGCTACTGGGTTCCAGTATTCTGAAACGAATAATATTTTCATGTGTTTTCTTCTATTAGTTTACACCATATGTGGATAATTGTTATGTGTGATTCTTGTGTTCTTGCTGTGTTGTCTGAAGGTACTACTAGGTTTGAATCTAGGTTTAAATCGTTCATTTTCCCTCCGTCTTTTCCATTTAGACAGATAGTTTTTAGTCCTTTTTCTTTAGCTGTTTGGAATGCTTTTATTATATTTTCTGAGTTTCCAGAGGTTGTTATTCCAACTATTGTATCTCCTTGATTTCCTAAGCTTTCTATTTGTCTTTGGAATATTTCATCGAAATGGTAATCGTTTGAGTGTGCTGTTATTGCTGATGTGTTTGTTGTTAGTGATAGGGCCGGTAAAGATCTTCTTTCTTTTTCAAATTTCATTAATAATTCTGTTGCAAAGTGTTGTGCGTCTGCTGCTGAGCCTCCGTTTCCGCAGACTAAAATTTTGTTATTATCTTTTATTGTATTTGTTAAAATGTTTGCTGAGTTCTCTATTTCTTTTGTTAGGTTTTTTAGAACCAGTTCTTTTGTTTGTATTGAATTGTTTATTATTTGGGTTATTATTTTTTCCATTTTAGGTATTCCTCCTCTAATTTTTTAGCTAGGTCTTTCCAATCATATTTTTTTGCTAGGTTTTGTGCTTCTTTTTGTTTTTGTTTGTATAATATTTTGTTTGTTAAGAGTTCGATTATGTTGTTTGCTAATTGTCTATGATTTTTTGGTTGGTAAAGTAATCCTCCTTTTCCTTGTGTTATTTCTCTTGTTGGTGGAATGTCTGAAGAGACGAAAGGGACGTTTAGAGCCAGAGCTTCTACTGTTACGATTCCAAATCCTTCTAAGATAGATGGTAGGCAGTATAGGTGTGATTTTTTTACTGTTTTTAAAACGTCTTTGTGGTCTTTTAAAAAACCTAAGAATTCTATGTTTTTTTCTAGTTTAAGTTTTTTAGTTAAGTTGATTAGTTTTTGTTTTTCTTCTCCGTCTCCTATGATTTTTACTTTTATGTTAGGTATTTTTTGTTTTACTAGTTTAGTTGCTAAGATTAAGTCTTGTGTTCTTTTTAGTGGTGTTAATCTCCCTGTTTTACATATAGTAAGGTCTTTGAATTTTTTTTCTTTAATTTTTTTGTATTTTTCTAGTTCTATTCCGTTGTGGATTGTAGTTGCTTTTTTGTTTTTGAGTTTTGATTTTGTGAAGTTGCTTACTGTTATGAATTTAGTGTGTTTTTGATATTTTAATGCTACTCTTTCTCCTATTTCTCCTATTAATCCTGAATATCTCCCTGTGTTCTTTATCCATTCATTTAACCATACTTCGTGATATTGTGCGAATGATTTTTTCTTATATTTTTTAGCTAGTTTTGCTGCAGGGATATAGGAAATGAAGTTATGTGCGTCTATGATGTCTATATTTTTAATTATTTTTTTACCTGCTTTGTACATTTTTTTCATATTTAGAAGTCTTTTTAGAATGTAGTCTGTATGTGTATATGGTAGTTTTATTGGTCTGATTATTTTTATGTTTTCAAAATTTTGAATTCTTGGTTTTTTTTGTGTGGTTGTTATGATTGTTAAATTATGTCTTTTTGATAGTTCTTTAGCTAGGTAGAAACATCTTGCTTCTGTGCCCCCAGTTAGTTCTGCTTTTTCTGGATTTTCAGGGAAATATTCTGTAAAATAGAGTATATTCATATGTTTTTGGGGGTTTTGGAGGTTATTTAAAGATTATGAATGTATTTTTCTATCTGAATGTAAAATTCGTAAGTTTTATAAATAGGCTTTATCTCCTTAGAGTGATGAAAAAGGTATTAGCAGCATCATGGCATACAGGAAGTACAAAGTCGATTTTGCCTGTTGTTAAAAAATTAAGAGAAGAAAGTAAGGTTGATTTAGTTTTAATGGCTCATGATAATTCTGAGAGTATTTATGAAAAAGAAAGTGTAGATTATAATGTGGTTTCTGATTATGGATTAAATGATGTTTCTTTAGATTCAATGAAGAGGATAGTGGGAGAAGAATCTCCTGATGTTGTTTTGACTGGGGGAGGTTGCCAGGACCCTAAGACTAAAGATGTTATAGAGCAGACGCTTACTTTGGCAGCTAAAGAATATGATATTCCTAGTGTTTCTGTAAGAGATAATTGGAAGCATAATCTTGTTTTCTTTAATGATACAACACTTCCAGAGGATGAAGGCAGATTTAGGTTTTTGTCAACTTATGTTACTGCGATTGATGAGAGACATAAAGAAATATTAGTTGAACAAGGTTTTCCTGCAGATGGGCTAGTTGTTACTGGTAATCCAAGTTCTGATCATTTGGGAAGTTTAAGAGATAATTTTACAGAGGAAGATAGTGACAGAGTGAGAAATGATTTAGGCATTGGTTTAGATAGTTGGTTTGTTTTATATGCTTCACAACCTTTTAGAAAGTATGAGCATGGGAATGCTGGTGCTCCTGATTTTTTTGGTTTTAATGAAGATACTCTTTTAACTGATTTTGTGGAAGGAATAAGTAAGTTTGATTGTCCTGGTTTTGAGGTGCTTGTTAAGGCCCACCCTTTTGAGAGTAAGGAACACTTAGAGTGGATGGTTAGAGAGAGGTTAGGTAAAAATTATCCTGTTGTTGGAGGTAGAGAGTATGATACTATGCAAGCTATTTCAGCATCTGATTTAGTTGTGTCTTCTGTGTCTAATATTTTGGTAGAAGCTACTTATTTAGATAAATTGGCAGTTAGTTTGCAACCTGGTTTGATGAGGAATGATGGTACCTTGAGGAGGGACGATATTTTAATTACAAATGAATTTGGTATTACGCCCCATACATATACCAAGGATGGTGTTCTTTCTGTTATCGACAAGGTAATGTGCGATCCAGATTATAAGGTAGAATTAGCAGAGAAAAGAAAGGAATTTTCTAAAGGTATTGGTTCTGCAACTGATAAGGTTTGCGATTTTATTTATGGTTTGTAATAGACTCACTTTTTTCTATGGCTTAGTTCTCTAACTATTTTTGTGATATCTTGCTCTATGTTTTCGCATTTTACATATAATCTAAATATTAAATATAAGACTAGTATGATAGCTACATAAGTTAAAAAATCTACTCCTCTGTCAATTCCTAATAAAATTGAAATCTGACTTACACTTTCAGGTATTATAGAAGTGATTATTACTCCTACCCATATAATTAACCAAAATATAAATTCTTTTACTGATATTTGTTTTTCTCTTAATCTTAAGAAGGCTCTACTTAAAGCAAATAATGCAAAGACTATGACTAATATGTAAAGTATCATTTTGTTATTTTCCTTATTATTAGGTCTTTAATTATTCTTACACTGTTTAATATGCTCTGGCCTTTTGTTTTTGCATAATCTGAATATACAACTGTTACTGGAATTTCTTTGTATTTTAGATTTTTTTTCTTTATTAAGTCTAGGATTTCTGAGGCATGGGCGAATTCGTCTTGTGTTATTTCTATTTCTTTAGCTGCTTTTTTTGTTAAGGCTCTGAAACCATTATGTGTGTCTGTTAATTTTATGTTTGAAAATATTCTTGTGAAGATTATTCCTCCTTTTAATGTTAATTTTTTCAAAGGTGGAATATTTATTGTTTGTCCTAGGAATCTTGAGCCTAAAGCTATGTCATAGTCTTCTTCTGCTACTGGTTTTATCATTTTTTGGATTTCTTCTGCTTTAAATTGACCGTCTGCGTCAAAGTGGATAATTATTTCTGCTCCTTGTTTTAGAGCATGTTCTGTTCCTGTTTGTATTGCTGCTCCTTGGCCTCTATTAATAATATGATTTAGAACTGTAACTCCTTGTTCTTTAGCTATTTTTGTGGTGTTATCTTTAGAACCATCATCTACTACAACTATGTTATTAAAATTATTATCTTTTAAATCCTGGATTACTTTTGAGATTGTTTTTTCTTCGTTCCAAGCTGGAATTACTATATAAGTGTCTATCATTATTTTTTGGTGGGAACGTGCTTTTAATAAAGGTTATGAATTTAGACAAGCTTTATAAAGTTCTTTGGTTTCCCTGTTTTTATGGGTGAAGACATGTCTTTTGATTATAAAAAGATAGTTCCTTTTGCTAAAAAGAATTGGAATTGGGGTTTATTAATTTTAATTCTGATTTTTGGATTTTATTTGATGTCTTATCATATTGACTACAGCGTCATAGGGTATCATAATTGGAAAGAGACTCATTATTTGACAGAGGCTAGGAATTTTGCTGATGATGGTTTTTTTGAGCATGGATTTTTTGTTCCTGCTTATGATTATCCTGCTATTGGCAGTGATCCTTCTGGGGCACATTCAGATACTTTTCCAACTATTTCAATTGTAGGTGGTTTGTTTTTCAATATTTTTGGATCCTCTTTATTTGTTGCAAGACTAATTAGTATTTTGTTTTCGTTGGGTGCGGTTTTTTTCATGTATTTGTTAATTAAGCATTTGTTTAAGAGAGAAGATCTTGCTTTACTTTCTTGTTTGATTTTAGCTGTTTTGCCTTTGCATATCTTTTTTGGAAGGCAATTTCAGTTGCTTAGTCCTGCGTTATTTTTTTGTTTGGGAGGATTGTATTTTTATTTTAAATGGTTAAAAGATTTTTCGTGGAAATATACTATTTTGTTTTCTGTTTTTATTGGATTAGGTGTGTTAACTAAGTATACTTTTGCATTGTTTGCTTTTCCGATGATTTTTGTTTTTCCTTATAAGAAATTATTGAAAAAGGCTTATTGGAAGAAATATTTGTTTGTGTTTTTAGTTATTGCTTTATCTTTATCCTGGTTGCTTTATATTCCTAGTGTTTCTGGGACGATTGGAGAAGAGTTGTCTACTGTAAATGTTGGGCTTGTGTTTGAGTCTTCTTTTTGGCAGACTATGAAGTATTTTTTTGCTGATAATTATACTTTACTTGGTTTAGGTATGGGTTTGGCTGGTGCTTTTATTTTCTTAGCAATGTTTTTAAAGCAAAGTGGTATGAGAAAAAAGAGGGCTTATAAGTTTATGTTCTTTTATCTTGTTGGTTCTTTGATTTGGTTTGTATATACTGCTGAGAAACTTTTAGGACACAATTATCACCAGTATCCTTTGCTTCCTTTGGTTGCTTTTATGATGGCTTATTTGATTGTTTTTGTTGGTATTAATATGGGTAGTCTTTTTAAGTTTAAGTGGTTAAAATATGTAGTAATAGTTATTGGGTTGATGTTGTTGATTAGTCCTATTACTGATTCTAAAAATAGAATGTTTGATACACAGTTTATGGGCTTAGATATTGCTGGAGATTATTTGGATGAAAATGCCTTAGGGGATGAAAGGGTTGTACATAGTAGTCATCAGGCTTATGGGTTGTTATGGCATGGAGATATTATGGGAAGCAGAGGGATACCTGATAATGTAGATGATTTAATATATGCTAAAGATGAATTAGATGCTAATTGGCTTTTTATTTATAATTGGGATTTTGGAATAATGCAGGATGAGAGATGGGATTATATTTCAGAGAACTATGAACTTAAGCAAGCTGCATTTACTACTGATGGAAATCCCTTATATCTTCTTCTTAAGTATGGTGGAACTTTTGATATTAATAATATAAATGCTATGATAGATGGGCAAGCTATGCAAACTAAAACATATGAATATAGTGGCGGAAATGTAAATGTTAATTATGTTAACTTTGCGTAAGTTCTCCTTTGTTGTTGTATTCTCTAATTATTTGAAATTTATTTTTTATGTTTCTATAAGTTAAAGGTATGGAGTTTAATTCTTCAATGTTGAAGTATCTTGAACTAGGGATAGATTCTGTTGATAATTTTAGGTTTAATTTTAGTTCTTTGATTGGAGAATGAATGTTTTTTAATGTGTCTATGATTTTTATTTTTTCTTTTTCTATTTTTATTTCTCTTGTGAATATTATTTTGCTTTTGTTTTTTCCTGTGATTAATTTTTTCCTTAGTTCGTTTCTTAAGTATAAACCTATTTTATAGTTTATTTTTGTTATTAAGGATAATCCTCTTAGAAATAAGATTGTTGTAGGTGTAAGATGTTTGTCTTTCATTTTCACTAGATTTCCTCTGATTAAGTTATTTTTGTTTTCAGAACCTAAGAAACAAGATGTTAGTTTTGTGTTATCTTTTAGGATTAGATTTATTCCACAATCGTTTAAATGTTTTTTTGATTTTTTGAAGAATATTTGAGCAGTGCCTCCTTTTGCTTTGTTTATAATTGCGTAAAAGTTTTTATTGTTTATAATTTGGATTTTAGCTAGTGGAAATTCTTTGTTGAATTCTTTGTTGAATAAAGGTTTATCTGTTGTTTTGTTTATCTTTTCTTGGTCTGCTTGTAACCATGTGTATAGAATGTAAGACATGTATCTATCGTCTATGGAGTGAGGAAAAACTGTTGTTTTATTTTTTAGTAAATAATTTTGTAGTATTATATTTGCGTTTTTATCTATGGTTGAGAGGTATGTTATTCCGTGAGGGATTATATATTCTGTATTTCTGCTTGCGTAACTTCCACCGATAGTTAAGTTTGGATGTAAGAAGTAAACTAAGAATCCTGTTGCTTTTTTGATTGAATCTAATACATCTTGGTCTTTTGTTTTTTTGTAATATTTTACAAAGTAATCTATTGTTAGAGAAAGATATCCTATGTCTGGTCCGCCGTATTCATTAAACCATCCTTCTTTTGTTTGGTTTTTTAATAGGAAATTGATTTTTTGTTTTGCTGCTCTTTTGTATTTTTCTTTTTTTGTTAATAAGTATGTATTGTATAATGCTAGGGCTGCTCCGGAGGATTGGTTTAGTACTTTTTCTTCTGTTACATTATAAAGGAATCTTGCTGATTTTTCTAAAGAGTTTATTATCTTCTTTTTATTTTTTATTTTGTCTTCTAATAATAATAGTGTTTCTGAAACAGCGTAACTTGAGAATGCTGTGGCTACAAAACTGTTTTCATTAGGATACCATTCGTTAAAGGAGCCATTTTTATTTTGAATTTTTGTCCAAAAGTTTAATGCTGCGTTAATCCAGGCTAATAGTGATTTGTTTTGATAGTAAGGTGTGTTTTTTTTGTTGTATAGTAAGGCTAAAGTTAAGACAGCTTCTTGTCTTCTTGCGCATGCAAAGTCTATTGTTGTGTAGTGCCAGTGCTCTCTGTCAAAACAGCCGTATGTTTTTGAGAAGGGATTTCTGTTTAACAAACTTATTAACCTTGGTATATACTCTAGTGTTATATCTGAGAATATTGTCATTTTAATCGAACCTTTTTTCAAATTTTCTTGCAAGAGGGTCTAGAATTATTTTAATTCTTTTAGGGAGTTTTTTGTATGTTTTTCTGAAGAATTTTCTTATTATGTGTTTTTTAATTATTGTTTTTTCTTCTTTGAAATCGAATTTGTTGTATGTAATAAAGTTTTCTTTTCTAGGTAATGGTTTTGGTGTTGTGTTTGGTTTTCCTAATACTAGTAATGAGATTGGTTCGTAGGATGTAGGGATGTTTAAAATTTTTCTTAATTTTTCTTTTGGTGGAAGATTGTTTATGCAGCAAGACCCGTATCCATATGCGTGTGCTGCTAGTTGCATATTTTGTATACATGCAGTTGCACTTTGTATGTGGTCTTGATATTCTGTGTTATCTGTCTGATTGTTGTAAATAATTAAGATCCAATTTGGTGCTTTGTCAACAAAGAAAGCTGTTCCTTCTTGTATTATTTCTTTTCTAACTGATTCATCTTCTATAATAATAAATTTCCAATCCTGTCTGTTACATGCAGAAGGAGCCCATGTTCCAGCTTCTATTATTTTTTTTATAATTTCTTCTGGTACTTTTTCTTTGAAGTATCTTATACTTCTTCTTTCTTTGATTGCTTCAATAACATTCATTTTAAAATATTTTTAATTAGATAGTTTTTAGCAGACTTTTTATGAGTGTTAGTTATCATTTCTGCTATTAGTCCTAAAGAGATTAATTGTATTCCTAGAATTATTAATAAGACTACTAATAATAATAAAGGTCTGTTACCTATTGTTTCTCCTAAGATAAATTTTAAATATGTAAGATAGAATCCTAAGAGTATACCTATAGTTTCAAAGAATAGACCTATTCCGCCAAAGAAGTATAGTGGGCTTTGGGAGTAGCTTATTAGGTATTTTATTGTAATTAAATCAAAAGAGCCTTTGAATAATCTTAGAAAACCGAATTTTGATTTTCCATGTCTTCTTGGGTTGTGCCTGACTTTTATTTCTCCTAGTCTATACCCTTTTGATGCTGTTAGTGAAGGTATATATCTATATAGACCACCATAGATTGTGAGGTCATTTAGTATTTCTTTTTTCATTAATCTGAAATTGCAGTCTGAATCATGTAATTTTATTTTAGTTAGTTTTCTTACTAATAGATTGAATATTTTTGAAGGTATGACTTTTGTTATATATGGGTCTTTTCTTTTGTATTTCCAACCTACTACTATGTCATATCCTTTGTTTAGTTTATTTAGAAATCTTGGAATTTCTCTTGGGTCATCTTGTAGGTCTGCATCCATTGTTAGGATTAAGTTTCCTTGTGCTAGTTCAAATCCTGCTGATAATGCAGCTGCTTTACCGAAATTTCTCTTAAATTTAATTATTTTTACTTTTTTGTCTTTTTTGTGTATTCTTTCTAAGTCCTGGTAGGTGTTGTCTTTAGAACCATCATCTATGAAGATTATTTCATGACTTATGTTAAGTGGCTTTAGAATCTCTTTTACTTTACGGTGAAGCAATATAACATTTTTTTCTTCATTATATGCTGGTACGACTATACTTAGGTCAATCATCTTAAAATGGGTATTTTTCATTCATTTATATAGCTTTTTAATTTTAGGAGATTGTACCCCATCATACCTATTGTGCCTAGATATACTAGAATAAACCCTATAGAATTTAGCCTTATTGCTTCTATTAGAAGGAGAGATGAACCTATAACTCTTATCCAGAAAAACTTGGCTGTGAATGTTGGTTTTTTGTGTTTTTTTGTTTCCCATGTTTGGACTATCCAGGATAAATAGAAAATAATCCCTCCGAGAAGTCCAATCCAACCTTCAAATGCCATTTTATTTATTTAGATTATTTGTTTAAAAGGTTTACCATTCTACTTCCCATGCATAGATGTCGAATGCGTTAAATCCTTGTTCATGAAGGAGTAATTTGAAATGTTCTGTACCTTGGCCTTCGAAAAAGAATAATTTTGTGAACATGCTTTCAAGAAGATCTGGTGATGTTATGAATGATGTTTGTGTTTTTTCATTGTAGGCAACAGCTAATCCTTCTGTTCCTCCTTCTATTGTTCTGACTTGCTCTCCGTCAAAATACTTTTCTGGTGAATAATAGCCTTGTTCTGCGGAAAGGTAGATTGTGTCATTAATTTTATCTACTATTAAACCATTTGAACATTGAACCATTTCATCATTTGAAGAGCAGTATCCTATGCCTTGGTAGCCAGTGAATGGAGATATCCAGTTATTTGCATCTTGTTCTGATGTTAAAGAGTTTACTTCTCTGTACATGTCAAATGCTTGTTCTTCTGTGTAACCTAGATTTGTTTGTAGGAATTCTACTGAATAATCTTTTTCTTTTCCATTTATGTTTGTGTAAATGTATGATTTTGTAAAATCCCAACCTCCGAAGTGGGCCCAAACTCCTGCTTTAGAAACCATGTCTTCTGAAGTTATGAATATATCTGTTGCTGGATTGTCACAATGACTTTCTGCTAGAATTTCATCTATGTCTTCTATGTTATTTTGTTCTAGGACTATTCTGGCTTCATCTTTTGTTAGAGGAACTATTTCATAGATTAGGTCGGTTGCTGCTATTGTGCTTCCTGTTTGATTTTCTAGGAGATAGTAAGCTGTATTTTTTCCACAGTTAAGCATTCTTAAAAGACCTACAGCTTGTTCTTCATCTGATGTTGAGAGGACTTTACCTATCCAGTGTGCTTGTGCTGTGTTTTGTGATCCTCCTGAGAATGTTACTTGTCTTTCAGCTATTGCCATAAACCACCAACCATAGTCCCACCAAGAACTTATTATTGCATCTTCTGGTGTATCTTGTTTTATTTTAGTTAATGATGCATCCCAGACGTCGTCGTATAGAGGAAATTGTGCTTTTGCTGTTGAGTCTGCTGCTTTTATTGGGTTTATTAATAAGAGTATGAAGAGTATTATAAATATTGTTCTAATTAGTTTTTTGTTTAAGTCTAGATTTTTAGATGTCCAGTTGCTTACTTTGTAGTAAACTATGCCTATTGTAGCTCCAAAACCTATTGCAAATGCAGGAGCTGTCATCATGATAAATCTTATACCTTTTGTTGCTGCATAGAATATTCCTATGTACCAAATTATTAAAAGTAATGCATATATTAAACCTATTGGTGTTTTTCTCCAAATATATAATGTTAAGAGAATACCTAAAATGGATAGAGCGAAGAATAAATTTCCTCCTAGTGAGGATATTATTGTGTCTAAAGAAGCTGGATTTAGTTCTGCTACTGTTGTATAAACATTAGGCCAGTAGTTTTCTTTTGAAGCTTCTTGGATTGAGGTGAATCCTATAGGGGTTAATGGTGCGTAGATGAATGTTGAAAAGCCTGAAAATAATGAAACAAATATTAGTGTTGAGATTACATAAGGGATTATACTTAATAAGAAGTCTTTTGTTTTTTTGTTTTTGAAAAAGTGCTTTATGTTTTTTCTTTGCTTTAGTATTAAGGATAGGAAATAGATACCTAGTGCTCCTAGTATGAAGTCAAAGATATACCACCAACCTGACCAGGTGTAACTGTATATTCCTGTTATTAAACCTGCTACAGATGCTAGTATTATTTTTGTTTTTTTGTTTTTGGTTACAAAGCTTTCTAATAAAGGCCAAACAATCATTAGGGGGAAGAATATGTTGTATAAGTCTGTGTCTGCTACGCCTGCTGAACTTCTTGAAATGTAGGAGGCGTTAATTGCTAGCATTATAGATGCGAAAAGAGCTCCTATGTTTCCAGCTATTCTTCTTGTTATGAAAAAGACAGGGATTATTGAGAGAGCAGCAAAGATTACAGGGATTAGGAACATTATTGAGATAATGGATGCGTTTGTGAAAATATCTGCTATTTTGTATGAGTAAGCGATTAAGTAGGGGTGTAAACTAGTTGCTTCCCAACTGTAGACAGAATCATATTGTTCGTTTATTTCAAATGCTTTTTCATCGTCACCTAGAATGTTTTTTACTTCCATGTAGAATTTGTAGGTGTCTATGTCAGGGAGGTAGATGTTGCCTTGGTCATCTTTATAATTATTTTTATAGTAATCTGCTGTGGCTTGTATTTGTTGATCTATTTGTTCTTGATTTTGTTCGGCGAATTCTTGGTATTGTTGTTCTATTAATTCATTTTTTGATTCTTGATTTAAAGTTGGAGCATCTTGGTTTATTTGTGCTTCTATCTGAGCTCTTATTGAAGATTCTACGCTTGAGGTAGCCCATTCATCTGTTAGAGGCATATCATAAATATATGCTCTGAAGAAGATTGCTAAGAATATTGGGATTAATAGAAGTAAGATTGTTTTGTGTTTTTTTGTGAAATTTATTATTTTTTTTGGTTCTACTTCTAGTTCATCTTCTGTAGATTTTGCCTCTTGTTTTTTTGGCTTTAACTTTGAAAAAGCTGACTTTATTTTTTTAAAGTCTATTTTTAGGTCTTCTTCCATTTTTTTGTGGAAGTTCTGGGGTTTTATAAATGTTTTGAAGGGTTTTTAAATAGAAATTGGTCAAAGACTAGATTAATGGATACATTTTTTATTTCCTAAAGGCAAAATTTATTTGTTTTTGGTTCCATCCTTGCTGTAGTAAAACTTGTTTTATATCTTCTTCTGTATGTTCTTGTTTTAACATTTGGTTGACGTAGTTTTTTAGATTAATTAAATCTTGTTCGTTTGTGAAAAGTCTTTTGTTAAATATTTTTATTGTTAGTTTATTGCTTAATTCTCTGAAATTGTATGGTCCTTTGTAGAAGTTTATGTAGTAGAATCCGATTATTAAAATTATGAAAAGCAAAGTGTAGACTAACCATGGAATTTCTGTTGTACAATCTTCTGGACAGTTTTCTTCGTTTTCATCTGGTCTTGTGCAGATTCCATCACCACAGGAAATATTTTCTTGTGTTGTTGAAGTCAGTACTGTTGTGATTCCTATGTTTTCTAAGTTTCCAGAAGGCAGAGTATAGACTAAGGAAGATGATTGGAATTCTATTGTATTTTGGTTGGTTTCTGTATATGTTGTTGGTGTTATGATTTCTAGATCTGAGAATTCTGAATATATATTTGAGAAGTCTTCTATAATCAAGTTATCTGTTGGGTATATTGATTTTTCTATTACTATTAATTCAGAAGTTTCTTGGTTTAGGTTTGTTAAGGATATTCTTGTTATTGTTTCTTTTAAGGATATTTCATTTGTATTGAATGCATTTATTTCATTTTTTTGGTCTGTGGTGTATTGTGTTGAAGTTGGGGGAAAATAACTTATTTCTCTATATGGGTTTGTTCTTTCTAATTTATCTGAAGAACTTATTGAAATTATATTCTGTGATTTTATTAGTTCAATTTCAGCAGAAATGTTTGAATAGTATGCTTCTGGATATGTTGTTAGTTTTGCTTGTTCTAACACTTGTCTTAATTCTGTTAGTTTTGTTAAAGATTCTGTTCTTAATTCATCATATTTTAATTGAGTATAGAAATCATTTATTATTGGTTGGAGTTGTTGTTCTGTTTGATCTATAACTGACTCTATGTATTCTTCTGTTTCTAAAACTTCTATTGTTTTATTTATTTTGTTGCTTTTTATTCCTTTGCTGTCTGTTATTGTTAGGTTTATTGTGTAGTTTCCTGGGTTTGTATATTTCTTTGAGACTATTTGTAAGGTAGATGTTGTGTTGTCTCCAAATTCCCATTCGTATTTTGTTATTGTTGATCCAGATGATGGGATTGAGCTAGATGCATCTAATGTTATTTCTTTATTTGGCATTGTTATGTCTGATGATGTTGTGAATAATGCTATAGGTATTGTTATAACTGAGAAATTTGAGGTGTATGGTTTTTGGTTTAGAGTAATTTTTAATGAGTAATCTCCTTTTTCTGTTGGTGTTGATATGTTAAAAGCAAATAAAGGGATTGTTGTTGGAAGTTCTACGGATTCTTCTGTTTTATCTAATAGATAGAAAGATTGTTCTCTTAATCCTTGGTTGTTTGTTGTTTTGATTTCTGTTATTGTTATTTTTGTTGGGTCTTGTGTTGATATTTTTATTGGGACTAGACACTGGTATGAGCAACCTGCGAGATAATTGTTTATTTCTGTTGGATCTATGATTTCTATTTCTGTGTCTAATGTTTGATCATAAATAGCATTTTTTGCGTAAAAGAAATGATAATCTTCTTTTGTAGGTGTATAAAATTCTTCTTGATAATCTGCTTGAATACATATTTCATATGTTTTTGTTTCAGGAGATGTTAGGTCTCCAATGCAACTTATATCTGTTATTGTTTCTTTGATTTGTGTTTTATCAAATTCGCATACTTTTGTTTTATCTATATATGCTTTTACATTTCCGCTTGGTGATTCTATTTCTTTTGCTATCTTTGCTGTTATTTCTATTTCGTTTGCATCAAAATATTCTTCGAATGAGATGCTTATGTTTTCACAAGCTGCGTAGAATAAGTCTTTTGTAGCTTCTGTTCCTTGGTATGTTTGTTTGTTATCTGGATATAATTTAGATGACCATGATTTGATTGAACCTTTGTGGTTGTATTCTATTGTGTTGTCATCTCCTATATCTATTTTTAGTACCTTTGCGTTATCTCCTTTTATTTTTAATAAGAATGATGTTATTGCTTCTGTTAGTTCTTGTCCTATGTATGTTTCGTCATTTGTTAATGTTTTTGAAGTCATAAGATTTGAGGAGATTGTGAAATTTTTTGGAATTATTTCCGATTCTAGGTTTGCATTTATTAAAAGTTGTTTAATTGTTAATTCTGTTGTTAGTTCATTTGTTATTGCTTTTAAGATTGTTTCTGCTGAAATTGTCGTTGTTTGGTTAATGAGTAGGTTTCCTTGTATTACTTGTTCTGGCCCATATTCTGTTTGCGTTAATGTTAATATTATGTTTTGGGCACTAATTAGAGGGAGTAATAATATTAGTAGGATTAGTATTTTTTTTAACATATGTCTATTTTTGGGTTTTAGGTTTATAAGTTTTTTTATTTTTATTTTTGGGTAGGTATTTTGTAAAGTATATATTTTTTTTAAGATATTTATTTAAGTCTATTGTAGTTATATTATTTGGGTGCTTTTTCTGAGGTCAGAGGAGATTTGGTAAAATGAATAAAAAAGTATTAGTGTTGCCTATAGTATTCTTGTTATGTTTGGGGGCAGTGTTTGCTATGTATGGCGGATTAGCTACTTTTGTTGGAAGATTGTATGGCAATGATGCTAGTGATTTAGATATAAATTGTGTTGGGGAAACTGACTTTGGAGTTAACTTTATTGAGGAAGGATCTGTTTTTTATAAAATAAACGGGTCTTCTGAAGTGTATGAGTTGAACGACTATTGTACTGCTGGTGGTAGTATAGCTGAGAGTTATTGTAGTTACGGAGTATATCCTATTTATGAGCTTAGATCTTGTTCTGAGATGGGTTTTGATGGTTGCAGTAATGGTGCATGTATACATAATGAATCTTCATGGTGTGAAGACACTGATGGCGGAATTGTTGTGGATGTTGCAGGAACTGTTTATGGGGTGAACGAATCAGGAAACTATACGTATGATGATTACTGTATTGGTAGTAATGAGATAACTGAATATTATTGTAGTGATGATGAGATGTCTGCACGTTTTTCATCTTGTAGCTCTTATGGTTTTGATGGCTGCAGAGAAGGAGCGTGTTATAATGAGACATTTAGTTGGACAGAAGTTATGGCTTTTCCGTTGAATCAGAGTAACTCTACGAACAAAACTTCTTAAAACTTTTTTTTATTTTTTTTGAAAACCGATAAGATTTTAAATGTCTTTTTTTTACTCTTTTTATGAAATATTTGGTATTATTTTTGTTGTTGGTGCCTTTAGTGAGTGCAGGAGCAAGTGTTTCTGTTAGTGAAAACGGGGTTGTTTATGTTGAGGAAGAAGTAGTTGTTGTAGATGGTGTTTTGTTGTTTTCTTTGCCTGATTCTTCTTATTTGAAAGTTAGTTTAGATGATGAAGATTTGAGCTATTCTATTAATGGTGGAGTTGTTTATTTGGAAGATTTTTCTGATGGTGTTGTGTTTGTTAATTATATTTCTGATGTATTAACAGATAAAAATGAAGGCGTTTGGAGTTTTAATTTTAGTTCTTCGAGTTCTATTGTTGAGATTGAGTTACCTAAAGGAGTTAATTTATTGGCTGTTGTCCCTACTACTTCTGTTTTTGAAGGAGAATTTGTTAGTCTTAATTTTGAATTAGATGAAGGTGAAACTATATTTTTGAAGTATAATTATGATATTTTTGTGAATGAGGAAAATAATGATTTTTTTATTGATATGTATAAATATTTATTTGGTGTGTTTTTTGTTTTAGTTATTTTTGTTTTGATGAGTTCTTTTTTGAAAAAGGAGAGAAAGAGTAGTGTTTCTAGAAGGATGACTAGTGGGAAAGAAGATATTTTGAAAACTTTGATAGATGTTCAAAGAAAGATAGTGGTTTGTTTACTTAATCATGGAGATTTAACTCAGGCTAAAATTCGTAGTTTAACTGGGTTGCCTAAAAGTACTTTGTCTAGGAATTTAAAATATTTAGAAGGAAAGCAGGTTTTAGAGATTAAGGGTGTGGGGACTTCTAATCTTGTTTGTCTAAGTAAGTGGTTTAAAGATAAGTAGTTCCATCTTGTTCCAGAGATGTTTTATATATTGTTCCGTCTTCTATTTTTTAGAAAATTAAGGAGGTTTAAGAAAAATGAATAAAAAAATATTAGTGTTGCCTATATTATTGGTGGCATTGAGTGGAATGGTCTTTGCTATGTATGGTGGATTAGTTCCTTCTGCGAAGATTTTTGAAAAAGGGTATTTTAGTGATTGGCAAGTTAGTAGTTTAAGAAATGACTTTGGTGTTATAAGTAGTATGTTGGGCGTTAGTGGCTTTGGAAATGAGACTTGGTGTAATGAGACAGATGGAGGGAAAGTATTTGATGTGCAAGGTACTACTTTTGGTGTAAATGGTTCAAGTAATTATAGTTATGATGACTATTGTGAGACAGGAAGTGGTTTGAGAGAATATTTCTGTGTAGATAACCAATTAAGTCATGTTTATCAGAGTTGTAAGGATTTAGGATATGCTGGATGTAATTACGGTGCATGTTACGGAGATTTGAATAGTACTTGGTGTGAAGATAGTGATGGCGGATTTGTTGTGGATGTACCAGGATATATCTATGGGTGGAATGGTTCAAGTAATTATACTTTTGAAGACACTTGTGTTAGTAATACTTCAGTAACAGAATACGGTTGTTCTAGTTATGGATCTTATTCTATAACTGCAGACTGCGGTAATTATGGTTTTGATGGTTGTTACGAAGGTGCGTGTTATAAAGAAGTCGTGAATGAGACTTTTTGTGAAGATACTGACGGCGGAATTGTTGTGGATGTTGCAGGAACTGTTTATGGAATGAATGAATCAGGTAATTACAGTTATGATGACTATTGCTCTAGTGCAAGTTGGGTAGTGGAGTATTTTTGTGTAGAGGATCAGTTAAGTAATATGTACCAGCGTTGTACTCTTTTGGGGTATGATGGCTGTAGGGAAGGAGCGTGTTATAATGAGACGTTTAGTTGGACAGAAGTTATAGCTTTTCCATTGAACCAGAGTAACTCTACAAACAAAACTTCTTAAAACTTTTTTTTATTTTATTATTTTATTTAAATGGTCTAAGAAAGTAGATAGAGCGCTAACTTCTGAATGTGGTTGTTTTGTTATTGCTATATTTAAGTTAGCTAGTTTATGATATTCTATATGTACTTTTGAGCTTCCAACGATGATTATGATATTTTTGTTTATTTTTTTGAGTAAGTCTTTTGTGAATAGGTCTCCTTTCATTGTTAAGTGGATTATTTGTTCTTTAGAGTTTTTTAAGAAATTTGTTGGGTTTTTGCAGTGTTCTATTGGGATGTTTTGTTTTTTTATTGATGTTTCTAAAGAAGAATCTTTTTGCCCTGAATAGACTATTTTATGTGCTTTAAAGGCTTTTGCTGTTAAACAGACATGTGTGGTTAATCTTTTGTCTCTTAAAATTCTATGGTTTATTCTTAGGATTGTTATCATATAATTTTAAAAAGAAAAAAGTATATAAAGATACTAGTTTCATGGATTTTCTATGTATAAAGAAAAACTAGAGAAATTTTATAATGAAAAGCATAAGAAGTTATTAATTGTTCCTTTAGTGTTGTTTGTTTTATGTTTTTTGATTTTGGGTTATAGTTTAGGCACTAAAGGTTATATTTTGGAGAAAGATGTTTCTTTGAAAGGAGGAGTTAGTGCTACTGTATATACTTCTGAAGTGATTAATGAAGCAGAGTTAGAAGCTATGTTTGAAGGTCATGATGTTTCTGTTAGAGAGTTGAGTGACTTTAGTACTAGCGGTTTGCTAGGGTATATTATAGAAATTGCTGATTTGACTAATGATGAAGTACAACCTGTATTGGAAGAATTTTTTGGGTTTGAATTTACTAGTGATAATTATTCTGTTCAGGAAACAGGAAGTAGTTTAGGAGCAGCGTTTTTTAGAGAGATGGTTTATGCTATTTTGTTTGCTTTTTTGTTAATGGCTGTTGTTGTTTTTATAGCTTTTAGAAAAGTTGTACCGTCTTTAGCTGTTATTTTGTCTGCTTCTTTAGATTTACTAGGGGCTTTGGCTTTTGTTAGTTTGTTTGAAATTAAAATTTCATCTGCAGGTATTGCTGCATTTTTACTTGTTTTGGGTTACTCGATTGATACTGATGTTTTATTGACTACTAAGGTTTTGAAGAGGAAAGAAGGGACAATATTTGAGAGAACTTTTAATGCAATGAAAACAGGATTGACAATGACTGTGACAACGATAGCTGCTTTGTCTGTTGCATTCTTATTGTCAAATTCTTTGGTTTTGAAAGAGATGTTTATAATTATAATCTTTGCTTTGTTTGTTGATATAATTTCAACTTGGTTGATGAATGCTCCTTTGTTGAGTTGGTATGTGGATAAGAAAAATGAAAAAACTGTTTAAGAAACCCAGGGTGTGGATATTAGTATTTTTCCTTTTTGTTAGTTTGTTAGCTATCAACCCTCAGTTTGGAACAGAAGGCGTTGTGATTAAAAATGTTGAATTGAATTCTAGTGCTTATTTAGCTGGGATTTCAAGTCCTGATGCTGATACTTCTTTGACTTCTCTAGAAGTTATAAAAAGTATAGATAATATTGAAGTTGGTAGCTTAGAAGATTATGCTGATATTTTGGGTTATATTGAAGAAGGTGAAGGATTTAGTTTGGAGACAGATAAGGGAAGTTACTTTTTGGTTAAAGAAGGAGATTCTGGTTTAACTGTTGGTGAGGCGCCTTTTTCTAATTTGAGAAAGGGCTTGGAGTTGGAAGGGGGTACTAGAGTTTTATTAGAACCTGTTGGAGTGATTACTGATGCTGAAAGAGATAATTTGGTTGCTGTTTTGGAGAACAGGTTGAATACTTATGGGTTGCAAGATATAGATATAAAGACTGCTGATGGTTTTGCTGGAGAAAAAT
>CAYFGV010000008.1:0-24484 GCA_964342845.1 Candidatus Woesearchaeota archaeon | reverse complement strand
CATTTATACATAGCCATCTTATTCTCCTGGAGTATAAGCTTTTCCAGCAAATTTATACTCGCATTTTCTACACTGCCATATTCCTGCAGCTACCCTTTTTACTCTCTTTCTATTACAATTAGGACACAAATGCCATTTTCTTAGTCTTGATTCTATTAAATTTACTTTTTTCCTAATAGTTCTACCATATCTAGAACCGAATCTTCCAGCACTTCCCGCTTTCTTTGTTCTTCCCATTTTTAGGTGATTTAATGATTTTCTTGTATTTTAAAAGGTTTTTGGTTAAACGAAAAATGGGGCTACGCGGATTTGAACCGCGGTCGCAAGCTGTTTTGCCTTTAAAGGACCCAAAGCTCGAATCTTAGACCAAGCTGGACTATAGCCCCTATATCATTTTAGCCAGCCAATCTCCTTTATAAATTTGTTGGTATATTAAAAATAAAAATTAAAAACGCAGAAAACTACTTTTTTTCTTCTTTCTTCTCTTCTTTTACTTCCTCTTTCTTCTCTTCCTCTTCTCCTTCCCCTTCTTTCTTCTCTTCTTTCTTAACAGGTATTCCTCTTTCCTTTACTAACCTCTCTTTAACAATTTCTAGTTCTTCTTTAAGTTCTTTCAGCTTCTCGTCGCTTACCTCTGTTTTACCTTCGTTAATAATGGCGTCATATTTTCCAGAATCAATATCTTCGCCAATCTCTTTAGGTTCTTTACCTTCAATCAAGATTCCCAAACTTCCACAAGAACCAATAACAGTCTTAATAACAGCTTTAAAACTCCTATCTAATAAAGAATCTTGCTTCATCTTAGCTATTCTAACAATCTGTCCCATAGCTAAATTAGCAACTTTGTCAACATGAGCAAGACCACTTCCTTTTTGCAAATTAATCTCTTTTTTAATTAATTCAGAAGCAGGAGGAGTTCCGACTTCAATATCAAATTCCTTTGTCTCAGTATCAACAATAACTTTAACAGGAACCTTTATACCCTTAAAATCAGCTGTTTTTTTATTAATTTCTCCAAGGATTTCCTGAATATTAACACCTAACGGGCCCATTCTCTGACCCATCACTGGTCCAGCAACAGCTTTTCCTCCTTCAATCATTAAATCGACAGTTTCCTTTCCCATCTTCAAACAAAAAAGCTAAAACATTCCTATTTAAACCTTTCTATTTAAACCCAACTACTAGGAGCATACCCTTTATTCTTCTCTATATCATAGAAATAAACATCATTATAATAATACCATTTTTCTACTACAGGGTATTCAAAAAACTTATAATAGTTGTAACTTATGCCTGGACTGTAATAATATTTTTGTTGAGCATCATCATAGTATGATCCTGAGGTGGCTTCTAAAGCAAACCATTCTCCATCTTCATAAACTTCTACCCATGCATGTCCACCAATAGTCCCTCCGAAGTCTACTTGTCCTAAGACTACTCTAACTTCTTTAGAGGAAACTCCTATTGCTCTCATTAATGAAACTAATGTGTTGGCTTGTTCTGAACAGTCTGATGCTATTGTTCCTTGGACTGGATTTGTTGAAAAATAAGGTGTTTGTGTTAAAAACTCTTCTGGAGAAAGCCATAATTCTGCCTGATTATTTAGTGTTTCTTCAGAGACCCACATCCAGGAGACTGCTTCTTCATAAGCTTGTTTTTTTGTGCTTATTGTTTTTGCTAGTTCTTGAACTGCAGGTGAATCCGGATCTACAAAAAGCTGATAATCAGAAATTATTTCATCTATGTTTTCTTTACTTGTTACATCTACATATTTTAGAGTTTTCTCAATGTCTAATTCTTCGATTACTTTCAAAACCTTATTTTGAAGCTCTGGATCTAATTGTTCTACAAATTTCTTAAATTCTTTTGGTGTAAAAACTTCCTTAAAACAAGGATCTTGTTTCATTAGACTAACATTGTCTTTTGTGGTTTCAATAAGATAGTGATTCCAGTTTTTGGTTTCAAATTCTGAATCTATGTCTTCTAAACCAACATACCTATATATGTCACAAGTGTTATCCATCCTGATGAAATAAGGGAATTTATCTTGACTACTGTCTATAGTTAAATCTGGATAATCCAAATCTATTGGCATACATCCTGTTGTTAAGAATAACAAGAACACTATTACTGTAATTATTTTTATCATTGTCTAAATTATTTTTAATTAAGTTTATAAAGTTACTTTTTTTAGGATTGTAAAGTGTTATTAAGCTTCAATTCTTTCTGCTTTATAGAAACCTGCTGCTGATGCAGGGGTTGGTGGACTGATTCCATCTTTAATTATAAATTGCCAGACTATTTCTTTATCTGGGGTTACTTCAACAATCATTGTTGATCCTGTTATTAGAATATTTCCGTTTGGTAGTTGGTTAGCGTCTCTTGTTGGGTGTGTATCTCTTGGCATTTCAAACTCCCAAATAACTTCATCTGTTTCTATATTGATTTCAACTGCTGCTTGTGGTGTTGTGTGTGTTGCAACGAGTATATTTCCATTTTCTATGATTGAAGGATCGTGAGCTTCTATTAGGTAATCTTCTCCTATGATATTTACTATATTTCCTTTTTGATCTACTTCTACTAGTAGGTTGAAGTTTCTTGGACTGATTAGTGTGTTATTATTTTCTAGCCTTACAACTGCATTTGTATGGGTCCATCCCTCATTGTAGATGTTACTATATTCATCACTATTAAAATGATTTTCTGCATACCATTCCCAAACAATCTCTCCTTCTGGGTTTATTTCCTTTACTTGGGGGTCTGATTTTTCATCATTACTCCCGAAGACATATAGTGTATTTCCATTTTCTAATCTATCTACGTCATGGGATATTTTCTCATCTAAATGTGTCCAAACAATAGTTCCCTCACGATCTATTTCTACAATACCATAACGGGGAAGTACAAGCAGAATGCTATTATCTTCTAATAATTCTACATCAAATCCAGGATTTGTGTATGCTTTTAAATCATCAGGTAACACATACTCCCATGTAATTTCTCCTAACATATTTATTTCAATTACTCTTGGACTGTCTGAAATGTGATTGTCTGGTAATATGGTTAGACCGTTATATGCTAAGTCTGAGTTGTATATTGTTACTTCAAAGTCTGGGTCTGCTGTTCCTCTAGGAATATCTTCTGATTGTTGACTTAAATCACTACAACCAGTAACTAAAAATAATACTACAATTAAATAAACAATCTTTTTCATAGTGTCAATTTTTAATCTTAGTCTTTATAAAGTTACTTTTTTTTGGCTATAAAAGTATTTTGTCTTCTGGGTCTTTTTACATTTGGATATAGGATGATTATTAATATTAAAAGTATTAATGAAACTAATGTTATCGTGCTGCTTGTCGAGAGTACTAAGCTAGTTGGGCTAAGCTCTTGTTCTATTTCAAATGTTGTTTCAGATGAAGCTGTTTGATTGTCTCCATAGTATATTATCGTGCTTAATCTATACTCTCCTGGTTGCAAATCTACATCAAATTCTTTTAAGTACTCTAGTTGCGTATCTATAGAAATTGTTTCTTGTTCAGTATATATTATATTCTCATTAATATCTTTAATTACATAGTCCATAAGAACTTCTACTATTCCTGGATCTCCAAAATTTATTAAAGATATTTTAGTTACTAGTCTATTATTTATTATTTGGTCTATGTCTGCTTTTAGGTCGAATAATACTAATTTTTCTTGTGTTGTATTTGTTTGATTTTCTATTTCTTCAACATAGTAACTTCCACCACCACCTGACGAATATTGATTAAGAGTTTCTTCTTGATAGTCTACAGTCAAAATATAACTTTCAGAACTATTTGTATTATTATAATAATCAGTACAGTTTATTGACCAATTATATTCTCCATTATTTATGTTGGTACTAAATGATTCTATGGTGTTTTGTGTTTCTTCTATTTCATTATTTAATATCAACGAGCAATTTGTTATGTTATTTTGGTCTGTAACATTATAAAAAAATGTTATTGTATTTTGTTCCATAATTGAGTTGTTTGCAGGATATGTCAAGTTTATTGTTGGAGGAACAGTATCTGGTTCTTCTGTCACATTTATCCAGAATGTTTCTGATGTTGCTGTATAAGTTCCTGTTTCTTTATTTTTTGCAGTAATATTATATAGGCCTGTTCTGTTGAAGAGAGTTGTATTTTCAGAAGGAGGAGATGCGTTATAGACTAAAGTATGATTAATATATACTTGTAGTCTTCCTGCTCCTAAAGTTAAATTTGCTGAAATGTTTATTGGCGTATTTGTATAAGTTGTTAGGTTTGATTGATTACCGTTTAAAAGAAGAGTTATTTCTGAAGCTGCTTTATAGATATTTAATAAGTTTGATGTTGTTATCGAAGAATAATTTTGTGTTTCTGTTATGTTACAAGTATAATTGTATCTATCTGGTATTAATGTTTGTATGTCTGGAATACTTACTTCTGTATTATCTCTATATAACACTGGTGAAACCTCTTGGTTGTTTGCTGAGCAACTTACATTTGTTTCTACTCTATATGTTTCATTCCAAGAAGGATTTGCGGTTAGTGTTAGAGAGGATTCTGCTTTATTTATTGTTAAGAAAAAGGTTTGTGAAGAACTTGTATAGTTTTCATTTCCAGGATTGATTGTTGTATAGTTGTATGTGTTAGCTGCTAAGGTTTCTATTTCTGGATTTGAAACTTCTATTCCATCTCTGTAAAGAGTTACTGTTCCTGTGTTCGTTGTTGCTGTTGCATTAATTGTTTCTGGATAAGTTAGAGTTAGGTTGTTTTGGTTTCCATTTAAGTATAGATTTGTTGTTGTGTTTGCTTTTTCAATTGTTAATGTATCTAATGTTTCTGCTGGTCCATAGTTTGTTCCATTAGTTATATTACAAACTACTGAAACTCCGCTTGGATATGCTGGAAATGTTTTTCCTGTATTATTATATTCGTTGTGTAGATCATTGTTAAAGTATAAATTTGTTGTTCCATCCCCTTGACAATTACATGTTAAGTTTGTTGAGCCTCCATACGTAAAATTCCATCCGTTTGATGATTCTAAAGTGCAAGTGTTTGATGTGTTTTGTTGTACAGTTAATGTTTGAGAGTCCATTTCAGGATTTGTATAATTTTGCCCTTCTGTTGCATTTAATATATATGCATATGTTCCTGCGTTTAGAGTTATCGTTTCTCCAGTATTCTTGTCTACTCCATCTCTGTATATCTTATAAGTTAGATCAGAATCTCCTGAATTTTCCTCTTCATAAGAGATTGTGATTTCTGTTGGATATGTGATTGTCCAGGAGTCTGAATTAACCAATGATCCTGTTGGTGTTGCCTTATTAATTGTAAAATAATTAAGGTCTGAATTATTCCATCTATTTATAGAATCATTAGCATATGTTCTCCAATAAAAAGATCCTGCTGGAAGAACTTTTGAGTAAGTATAAGTATCTCCGCTTTCTTTTACCATTGAATAATTTATTGGCGTTCCAGAGAAATTTGATTCAAATAAAACTACTGACACCTCATCGTCATCTTCCCAATCTATCTCAAATTCAGAATCTTCTTCAGATGAATAAATAGAAGGCGTATTTGTCTGGCCACTTGACCAGTAGGGAGGATTATCCAAAGAAGTATCTCCTTCCACTTCAAGATATGTTTGATAAACATAACAATCTTCTGGAGACCCTCCACCATTTTTATCACACTCACTAAACTCTACAGTTAAAGGAAATGTATTTCCTGAAGGAGAAGTTAAGTTACAAGATTGCCAGCCTACCGATGTTGCTTTTGCTACTTCTACTTCACATACATCTTCACCTGCTCTTTGTAATTTAAAAGAATATTCTGCATTTGAACCTGTTTCTGTATAAACCCATATGTTACATATGAAGGAGTTCCTAAAAATGGTGTAAATCCAAATTCTGACTCATCATGATCATTTGCTCTTGAAGCTATATAATCATCTGTATTATTATTTGGTTGTCTTATTTGGTTATCTATCTCTAAATAAGTCACACCTGTCCCCTCATCCCACTCTGTAGTTATATCTGAATCTAAATCATAATAATTTATATCCAAAGCAGATGCTGTTATAATTAATAAAAACATAACTAGTGAAACTAATAATAATCTTCTCATTTTTGCCTCTTTTTTATATATTGTTAATTATTAAAGGATAATTTATAATCTTTTTGTTTTTTTGCTTTTTAATATAGCAATTATAGACACCAGAACTAAAATTATTAAAACTAAAGCAATTATAACGTAATTATTTTCAGGAGATTCTTGTGTTTCCACTATTCTAAAAGAATTTGTTGATGAAGCCCCGTTATTTAAAATTACTTTAATTTGATAATTACCAAGTTCTAAGTCATCTACTTCAAAATATCTTACAAATCCAAATTGGGTCTCTATAGCAACAGTTTCAGATTTTTCTATAAGTATTTCGTCATCTTTTAATATTTGATAATTTAATAATATATCTAGCCTGCCTGTGTTTTCTAGTTTTTGGACAGTTGTTGTTGTTAAAAGTTCTTGATTATTAGTTATTTCCTTATATTCTGAAGGGATAGCTAGATCAATATTATAAGCAGGCTCTTCTTTTGTTACAAATGAAGTTAAGAAATTGTTTATGTCTGTTTTGAAAAGTGCTAATGTAAATATAATAAGAATTGTGAATAATACTAGTTTAGTTTTATTTTTCATACATATTTATTTTAGCTTCTTGTTTTTAAAAGTTTTGTTATTTTTTTTGCCAAGAATAACTCCTCAATTTAGAACTCCTTCCAAAACCACAAGAAGAACAGACTCTTTTTGTTTTATGATATGAGTAACCACTACATCTTCTGCAGTTCATTACTGTTCTCTTTCCCGATTTTTTGCCCATAGAGGCAGTGCCTTTACTCATTCTGTCTGAGGTGAGATTATTACAATAGTATCTCCTCTAATAAAAACTGTATCAAGTTTTCTTTTCAGTTCTCCATCAACCCATTCTTCTGCTTCATTTAAAACTGTATTTATATGAATATCAAAAGCTTCTAATTTTCCTATCATCTGTTTATTATTTTTTAATTCAACTATTACTCTTTTATCTTTTGCTCTATTTAACGCATCTAAAGGTCTTTGTGTTTCCATGGTTATATTACCCC
Source organism: Candidatus Woesearchaeota archaeon (assembly GCA_964342845.1). Classification (GTDB taxonomy): domain Archaea; phylum Nanobdellota; class Nanobdellia; order SCGC-AAA011-G17; family CAYFGV01; genus CAYFGV01. Next base: position 17,337 of record CAYFGV010000008.1, on the reverse strand, counting down.
CTTGAAAAATGTAGGTTATTAGTTATTTAAAAAGGTATCGGAAACCCATTCAAAATCTTTTTAAACAAATAAAATTAAATTAAATGTTAATGGATTATTATAAAGAAGAGGTTAAAGAAGTTTTTAGAGAATTAGCTAGCTCAGAAAAAGGACTATCAGAGAAAGAAGCTGAAAAAAGATTAGAAAAATACGGCCGTAATGAAATAACACAAAAAAAGAAAATATCAAAACTAAAGATATTTATCAACCAATTCAAGAGCTTTCTAATTCTAATTTTAGTTTTAGCCGTAATTATCTCTGCTATTGTAGGGTATACAGAATACTTAAATCAAGGAAATAGTTTAATCAGCCATTTCGTAGACTCTATTGTTATCTTAATTATTATTATTTTAAACGCCTTATTTGGCTTTTTTCAAGAATTTAAAGCAGAAAAATCTATTGAAGCTTTAAAAAAACTAGGTGGTTTAAAGTGCAAAGTCTTTAGAGATGGTAAAATAAAAGAAATTTTTGCCTATTTGGTTGTTCCTGGAGATATTTTAGTTCTAGAAGAAGGAGATAAAGTAGGAGCAGATGCTAAATTGTTAGAAGAAGTAGAATTAAACGTAGATGAGTCTTTGTTAACTGGAGAGAGTGTTCCTGTTAGTAAAAATCTAAATCTAATCAGTAAAAATGTTGTTGTGGCTGAAAGAAAGAATATGATTTTTTCTAATACTATTATTACAAGAGGAAGAGGAAGAGCGCTAGTTGTTAAAACAGGAATGGATACCGAAGTAGGTAAAATAGCACATATGATTCAGGAAACCGAAGAAGGATTGAGTCCACTACAAAAGAAATTACAAACCTTTAGCAAATATTTGGGTTTAATCTTTTTAGCTATTTGTTTTATTGTTTTCTTAGTCGGGTTAGTCAGAGGGTTTGGAACTACTGAGATGTTATTGATTGCTGTTAGTCTAGCTGTTGCTGCAATTCCCGAGGGGTTACCTGCTGTTGTTACAATTACACTAGCTCTTGGTGTGCAGAGAATGGTTAAAAGAAATGCTCTAATTAGAAAACTTAATTCTGTTGAAGCTTTAGGTAGTGTAGATGTAATCTGTTCAGATAAAACAGGAACATTAACTTGTAACGAGATGACTGTTAGAAAAGTATTCTTTTCAAATGATTTAATTGATGTTACAGGGGTGGGTTATAAAACAAAAGGAGAATTTTATTTAGGTAAACAAAAGTATAAGAAAAACTTAACAAGCTTGTTAAGTATTTGTGCTAATTGTAATAATGCAACTTTGGACTCTGGTGACCCTACTGAAAGAGCTTTAATGGTTTTGGCTGCTAAAGGAAATATAAAAGCTGATTACAAAAGAGTTAGCGAAATACCTTTTGATTCTAAAAAGAAATACATGGTTACTAAAAACAAAGTAGGCAAAGACACTGTCGAGTTGATCAAAGGAGCTCCTGAAGTTGTTCTAAACATGTGCGATAGTTTTCATTACAATAATAAAGTTTTAAGATTAAGTGGGAAACAAAAAAGTTCAATTCTAAACGCCAATGAAGAAATGGCAAAAAATGCTTTGAGAGTTTTAGGAATGGCTTACAAGAAAAGAGGGAAAGTGGTATTTGTTGGTCTTGCCGGCATGATTGACCCTCCTAGAAAAAGTGTTAAGGAAAGTATTCTATTATGTAAACAAGCAGGTATAAGAACTGTTATGATTACAGGAGATCATAAATTAACTGCTAAAGCTATTGCCGATAAGATTGGAATCAAAGGCAAGGTTTTAGAAGGCATTGAGTTAGATAAGATAAATGACAAAAAACTTAGGAAAATTGTTGAAGAAACTGGAATCTATGCCCGTGTAAGTCCTGAACACAAGGTTAGGATTCTAGAAGCTTTAAAGAAAAATAAACATATTGTGGCTATGACAGGGGATGGTGTTAATGATGCTCCTGCTTTAAAAGATGCAGACATTGGTGTTGCTATGGGCTTAAAAGGTACTGATGTTGCTAAAGAAGCTAGTGAGATGGTTTTAGTTGATGATCATTTTTCATCTATTGTCAATGCTATTGAAGAAGGTCGTGGTATTTATAGTAATATTCAAAAATTTGTCAGATTTTTGTTAAGTAGTAATTTTGGTGAGATTTTAGTTATTTTTATTGCTATTTTAATTGGAATGCCTCTACCTTTATTAGCTGTGCAAATTCTATGGATGAATTTAGTTACAGATGGTTTACCTGCATTAGCTCTAGGTGTTGAACCTGTTACTAAAGATATTATGAAAAAGAAACCTAAAGATTTTAAGAAAGGTATAGTTGACTTGAATTCTTTATTAGGATTCTTATTTGTTGGGGTTATTATGTGTGTAGGTACTTTGATTTTGTTTGGAAGTTATTTAGATAATCTTATGTATGCTCAGACTATTGCTTTTTCAACTTTAATTATGTTCCAAATGTTCCATGTTTTTAATAGCAAGACAGTTAGCCAATCTTTAATTAGTAAGAAGTTTTTCTCAAATAAGAAATTAATTTATGCTGTTTTACTAAGCATATCTTTACAGTTTTTAGTAGTTTATTCTCCATTGAATGTATTTTTTAGTACTGTTTATTTAACTCTTTTTGATTGGATTAAGATACTTTTAGTTTCAAGTAGCGTGTTTTTTATTATTGAAATTAAGAAGTATTTTGTTAGGAGGAGAATCGTTAATTTAAACGTTTAAACAGACTATTTTTTATTTCTATCATCATAGCGTATTCATAAGTATCTAGAGGAATAAAATTAAATTTACTTTTAGGTATGAAACTTAAATAGTTATAAATTCTTTTTTTGGTAAATCTTAAAGACCACCAACCTTCTTTTGTTGCTGTAAAGCAATCTCTTTTATCAGTAATCAATTCCCATCCCCAATATTTGTAGGCTTCCTCTTGTTTTTTTCTTGTCATTTCATTGTCGACGTACACAGAACCTATAATTATTTCTCCTTTTGGATTGAGTATTTCATAGGCTTGTTTAAAAATCTTTGTAAATTTATCGTTTGTGGACATATCATCTCCGTGTCTAAATTTCTTAAAATTAAAATCAAAAGGGTAGAAGTTTCCAACAGTAAACTAAGTTGATATTATTAAATCATATTTCTTATTTAATTTTTTAAGATTTATAGCATCTAATAAGTGAATATTTACTTTTTTATTGATTTTTAAATCTTTGATGACCTTTTTGGAGATATTAATACAATTCTGTGCAATATCAATTCCATCATAGTATTCAATTGCGTCCCAAGTCTCTTTTATCCCTACAATATGTTTCAAGATTCTTGCATTTCCGATTCCTATGTCTAAAATAGTTAGAGGTGATTTCTTTTTCTTGTGAAGTTCTATAATAATCTTTTTAAGCTCTATAAACTCGGCCCATTGAGCCTGTAATAAATATTCTGGCATATTGCTCACATTAAAAGTATCTTCTACATGTTTACTTTTATCATACATCCCTTTCATATCGAGATAACTGTAAATGATGATTTATTAAATTTTTGGTGATTTAGTTTTTTTGACCTATTCATACTTTTTTAGTAAATTATTTAAGTTGAATTATTTAAAACAATGTTATGTTAGGTTTAAATCTACTTTGGTTTTTGGTTTCTTGTTCAGTTTTAGTAGTTAGCGCTTCTTATTTAGTTAAAAGCCTAAGTAAGTTGGCTGCTTTTCTAAGAGTTAGCGAATTTGTAGCTGCTTTTATTTTAATGGCTTTTGCTACTTCTGTTCCTGAGTTGTTTGTTGGAATCAGTAGTGGTCTAAGTGGAAAAGGTGCTTTAGCCTTAGGTACTGTTATAGGTTCTAATATTGCTAACCTATCTATTGTAATAGGTATCACAGTTTTATTGGCAAGAGGAATTAAAATTGATAGCACTAAAATAAAAAAAGATAGTTTATATATGATTCTTATAATGCTATTGCCTGCTATATTAATGGCAATTGGCGGAGTTTTGTCTCGCATAGATGCAGTAATTTTAATTTTAGTATTTGGTTTTTATGTTTGGAAGATGCTTAGTGAAAGAAAAGAATTTAGAAAAGTCTTAGAAGATAAAATACCTAGAAAAGAAGTTGTATTCAATGCCTTTTTATTCATAGCTTGTATTATTACCTTATTTTTTAGTTCTAGTTATGTTGTTAAGTATGGTAGTGCTTTAGCTTTAGATTTTGGTTTGCCTGTAATATTTATTGGTTTGTTCTTAGTTGCTTTAGGAACATCTTTACCTGAATTAGTTTTTGGTAGTAAAGCTGCATTAGAAGGCCACGGTGATATGAACTTAGGAAATTTAATAGGAAGTGTAGTTGTTAATTCTACTTTAGTGTTAGCTGTTACTGCTTTGATTAGTCCTATTTCTGCTGATTTTTTGGTGTTTTTTGTTAGTGCTGTTTTTATGATTATTGTTGGGTTTTTATTTTTTACTTTTGTTCAGAGTGGAGACGGTTTGGATTGGAGAGAAGGTCTAAGTTTAGTTTTTCTTTATATTTTCTTTTTAATGGTTGAATTTTATTTAAAGAGTTATATTGGTTAGAGAAGGTTTATTTAATGTTTAATGCTTATATTTAGTCAATTTAATAGCGGACCGTATGCTAAAGTAAGGAATAGAATATAATCTGCTTCTGAGAAATTAGTTTGAGAGTAATCTTCTAACCTTAATTTATTATCTTTCAGCTCCCAACTTATTCCAACATCATTCCAATCTGGTTCTGGGCATAAAGTAAGGATTTCATTTATACATCGTCTGAACTTTAATGATTTTAACCAACCGTCTCCACCATCCTTAGACTTGACTTCTTGTTCATTAGGAATTCCTACTCTTTTCATGATAGATTTAGTATTCTCGCTACTAGATAGCATATCAATTAAATCACGGGATTGCTCATTGTCCAACTCAAAACAATTAAATAGAGGTTCTAATAGGATTTTATTTACTTTTTTACCTTCTTCAATTTCTATGTGGGCAAACAAATGATTTAGGACAATTGCGTGTCTATAATCCCAATCAATCCATGGATGGTCGTCATCTGGACCATAATCAAATTCTAGATATGGGCCTGCTACCCAATATTCAAGGTTGTTTGGATAAACAGTTACTTTTCCTTCCCCTTCTAATGTTACAACTTTATTGAATTCCTTTTCATCCTCGTTGAAAACTTTTTTAAAATCGTAACCAAAGAGTTTATTCCATTCTGTAGGGGCATACCTAGATTTAATCTCTTCATATGCTCTGTTAAGCAGAACCATTCTTCTATGAGCCATCAATCTAATTCCTTCTAGGATATTTCTCCTTTTTTCAGGTTTTGTTCTAGGATCTTGCCAAATTTTTGTTAGTTCAGCAATTGGATGGGGGAGGTTTGTTGGTTCTATATCTTTTTGATTGTATAATTCAGAGATATTGTTAGCATCAAACTTAGGATGTACTAAGTTTGGGTGATATTTTTTTGCTAGTCTGATATAGCTTCTCCTAACTTGTTCAGGAGAAGAATCTTGTGCTAAATTTAAGAATTGGTACGGGTTTTTAATTATTTCTACTTCTTGTACTACTGCTATGTCTGATATTTCTAATCTTCTTTGTCCCATTACTTTATGGTAGGAGATAAATTTTATAAATTTTACTAATGTAGTTTTCTTGATTTTGTTTTAAGTTGTTTCTCTCGTAGATTATTACTCTTTTTTTCCTTTAATCAAAAAGCTTTTAAACTACCTATTTCTTTGTTTTTTATATGGCTAAGTCACAACTAAGATCCAAAAGAAAGGTTTCTGGTAGCAGATATATCGATTATAGAAAGAAAAAATTAAGAGATTTAGGAAGAGACCCGACTTCTACAAAGGTAGGAAAGCAAAGAATTAGGACAATGAGGGTTAGAGCAGGCACACTAAAATCTGTTTTGTTAGGTGCTGAGTTTGTTAATGTTTATGATTCTAAGGCTAAAAAGTATAAAAAAGTCAAAATTAAGGCTGTTTTAGAGAATTCCGCTAATAGGCACTTTGTTAGAAGGAATATTTTGAACAAAGGAGCTATTATTGATACTGAGTTAGGCAAGGCTAAGGTTACTTCAAGACCTGGCCAAGAAGCTGTTGTTAATGCTGTTCTAGTATAAAACCGAAACCTTTAAATACTACTTCTTACTTTTAATATATAAAGCTTTTGATGCTTTTATTTCAAGGGGGTAAAAAATGTCTGTTCATATTAAGAAGTGTACCGAGTGTGGAAGTAATAATATTTCTTTTGATAAAGAGAGAGGAGAAGCTATTTGTCGAGATTGTGGTTTAGTTGTAGAAGAAAAAATGATTGATTTCTCTCATGAATGGAGAGAATTCGAGAACGATGAATCTAGTCAAAGAAGAGCTGGTGCTCCTATGACTTACACAAAACATGATATGGGGTTAGGTACAAGCATAGGTAAAAGTTCAGACATTTATCAAATGCCTGGTAAAGATAGAAGTAAATTTTTTAGATTACAAAAATGGCAGCACAGAATAAGTACAGCTATTGAAAGAAACTTGAAATTAGCTTTAGCTGAACTAAAAAGAGTTAGTTCTTTTCTAAAACTACCTGGTGCTGTTGATGAAGAAGCAGCTAAGATTTATACTATGGCTGTTCAAAGAGGACTAGTTAGAGGAAGATCTATGGAGTCTGTTGTTGCAGGAGCATTATACGCTGCTTGTAGAAGACACGAAGTTCCAAGAACACTAGATGAATTGTCAGAAGCTTCTGGTATAGATAAAAAAGAAATTGGAAGAACTTATAGATTTATCACAAGAGAATTAGGGATGAGAATATTACCTAGTAATCCTATTGATTATATTCCTAGATTTGCATCTGCTTTAAAGTTGAGTGCTGAAACACAGAGTAAAGCTGTAGAAATTTTAGAAAAAGCACAAGAAATAGAACTTACATCTGGTAGGGGTCCAACAGGAATAGCTGCAGCTAGTTTATATGTTGCTGCTTTAATTAATAATGAAAAAAGAACCCAAAGAGAAGTAGCAGATGTTGCAGGCGTTACAGAAGTTACAATTAGAAATAGATACAAAGAATTACTAAAAGAACTGAATTTGAAAGAAGAATTAAAAAAGATTAAAATAGACGAAGAGTAGAAATCTTTATAAATTATCTTATTTATAATTTAATTAAGAAAAAAAGATGGTGACAAAGAAAACTACAAATCCAGAGAAAAAATTAAATCAAGCTTTTGTAAAAAACATTGTTGAATTACAGAAAGTTTCTTTAAGATTAGTCGAATCTAATAACGAATTAGTTAAAAGAATAGACAAGTTGGTTGGTTTGTTTGAAGAAGCTAGTAAGCATGTTACAAGCAGTTCAAGCAAAGAAGGCGAATTTAAATCTCTTTCTTTAAAATTAGAATCATTGATGCAACAAAACAAAGATCTTGCAAAAGGAATCTTATTAATGGAAGATTATATCAAAAAGAAAAAAGATTTCAGTTTATGATTATGAATGAGATCCATTTTTTATACGACAAGGAATTAGAAGAAAGATTGAAGTTTGTAGAAGGTTTGACTGAAGTAGTTAAAGATCCCAAAGCTTATAGTGTTAAGGCTATTTTTTTGAGAGATTTTATTCTAGAATTAGTTAAAGCATCTAGTAAAAAAGAAGAGTTTAGAAAAATAGGTGAACCATTAAAAGTAAAAGATATTCTAAGAAGAGAAAAAGCTAAGCTAAGTTTTGTTAAAGACAAGTTATATTATAAACCTATAGAACCTAAACTAAAAAGAGAAGATGTTTTTGTTTTAGATTATTTAAGGAAAATGGTAGGTATAAGAAAAAAACTAGTCAAAGATGAAGAGTTTTTAAGAAGAAATCTAGAAAATGTCTCCAAAAAGTTTAAAATAAATGTTACTGAAGATTATTTAAATAAAATTAAATATTATTTAGAAAAGCATGTTATTGGTTTCGGATTAGTTCAGCCTTTGTTCGACGACCCTGACGTTAAAGGGATTTATTGCAGAGGTGTAGGTAAAACTGTTTTTATTGATTACAAAGATAAAAAAGAAGTATTAACAGATATCGTTTTTGAGAATTTTAACGAATTAAATAGAGTTATCTCTAGATTTGGAGGATTAGTTAACATTAAACTCTCTAAAGATCATCCTGTTTTAAACGTTGAATTAATAGACGGAACAGTCATACAAGCAATGTACGGAGATAAGTTTGTAAGTCCTAAGTTTGTTGTTAAAAGAAGAGGATAAAATAGCAATTTATTTAAATAAGTAAATAAAAATAAAAATATGAAAAAAAAGAGGTCAAAGAAAGGACTTTATATTCAGATTTTTTTAGTTTTGGGTGTTATGTTAGGTGTTTTAGCATTATTTAATTCAGAAATTACTGGTTTTGCCATTTTTAACGGAAATGTTAAGTTATTTACAATTAATGAAATTGTTTACGATGACACTGTTTTTGTTTTTGATAAAGGAATAAAGTTTAAAGGTATCGAAGAAATAACAAGAGTTGAGAAAGATGTTTATTCTTTAGTTATTGAAAGCGATTATTTTGACGGAATATCTGGTTTAGATAGTGAAGTTGCTACAATTGAAGGTTCTTTTGATGTTGTTCTAGATAGAGAAATGGCTGCAGGAGAAAGACTTGGAATTTATATGAAAAGAGGATTAGTTGGAAAGGTCTATGCTTGTCCAAAAGGAGAAGAATGTAGTTATCCTGGTTTAGGAAGTTTTAATTATGATGGCGAAGTTGGAGAATACTACATAACTCTAAGTTCAGGAGGAGATTCTTTCACTGTCTTTACCGAAGACACCATCCGTGTTGATCTTGTTGTCGGAGTTTACAATGGAATGGTTGATGAAGTTATAACTACTTATCCTGAAGAAGGGTTTGTCGAGAGTGTGGACTTTTGGGTTGAAGATTTAAGTAATTGGGAGAAATTTATTAAAGACAGTACTGGCAGTATAACTTATTTCTATTCTTCTGATTCAGGAGAGAATTGGAAATTAATAGAAAATAATGATTTAAGTTCAGTTGACGCTTCTACAGGCAAAATAAGGTTTAAAATTGTATTTGTTGGTGATGGCTCAAATACTCCTATCTTAAAAAAACTAGGACTTACATATACTCTATCAAAAGTTGGAATCGAACCTATGCCTGGAAGTGAATTCTCCAGAAAATATTTCATTGATAGAGAAGGTGTTATCCCTTTTGAAGCAAATATAACAACCTATGTTAATTTTTCTGATAAAACTAATTTAGAATTTAAGTTCAAAAAAGAATTTAGTGGTATGTTCACTAAAGGAAGATTTTTCGATGAAAGCATAGTTCCCTCTGATTTAGAAAGTATCGGTAGATTTGAAGAAGTCACTGTTAGCTCAGACGTTAATGAAAACTTAATTAGTGGAATCATGAAAGTTTATTATACAGATGAAGAAATTACAGGATTAGACGAAAGTTCTCTAAAACTATATTATTATGATGAAAGCGAGTGGGTTGTTTTAGATTCTGGAGTAAATACAGAAGAGAATTATGTTTGGGCCAATATAGATCATTTTTCAGTATTTGCTATATTGGGAGAAGAAACAGTTGTAGAACAAGAAGAAGACTTCGAAGACGTAGTTGAAGAATTAGTTGAGGAAGAAGTCATTGTAGAAGAAGTAGTCGAAGAAATTACCGTAGAAGAGGTAATTGAAGAAGAAGTAGAAGAAGATATTGTTATTAAAGAGAATGAAAGTGAAGATGAATTTATTAACGGAGAAGATTTAATTACTGGTTATTCTATTGTAGAAGGAGATGTTGAAATGAGCAACAGCATCTTTATCTTAGGTGCTATTTTTATGTTTGGTGTTTTAATTTATTTTGTTTTAATTAAGAAAAAGAAGTAGAAAATCTATTCAACCACAACTTCATCTGTTCTTTGATAAGGGAATATATCTAAAGGATATTTTTTATTTTTCTTATAAAATTTTTGACCCGTTAAAGCAATCATAGCTGCATTATCCAATAAAAATTGATTTTCTGGAATAAAACATTTAGCGTTTCTTTCCTTACACATTATTTTTGCCATTTCTTGTAACTTTTTACTGCAAGCTACTCCTCCACCCAATAAAAGTTCTTTTTTGTTTGTATGTGCTAGTGCTCTTTCTGAAACTTCTAATAACATTGCAAACGCTGTTTCTTGTAGAGAATATGCTAAGTCTTCCTTTTTCCCATTCTTTGATAGTTGTTTTAGTTTTGTTAACATCCCTGTAAAAGAAACATCCATTCCTTTTACTGAATAAGGTAATTTAATATATTTTTTAGATTTTAGAGACAATTCATATAGTTTTGGACCTCCTGGAAAACCCAAACCTATAAAACGAGCAAAAGAATCTAAGAAATTTCCTGCACCCATATCTAGTGTCTCACCAAATATTCTATATTTGTTCCCTTCTAATGCTATTATTTGCGTATTTGCACCAGAAGCATAAAGTAAAACAGGGTCTTTAGCTTTTGTTAGGGTTGTGCCTACAACCAAATGAGCTATGCAATGGTTAACTCCAATATAAGGAATTTTATATTTTTGATGGAGTTCTTTTGTCACATTTAACCCAACTCTTAAACAAGGTCCTAAACCAGGAGCATTTGAAAATGCAATTAGATTAATATCCTCCAATTTAACAGATGCCTTATCTAAAGCAGATTGCAACACATTTTTATAATTCTTTTCATGAAATTTAGCTGCTTCTATCGGAATAATTCCGCCAGATTCAGTTGTGTAAGCAATCTTCTCATTAGAAAGAACTTTATTGTTTTTTACTATTGAGGCTCCAAATGTATGGGCTGTGCTTTCAATTCCTAATGTTATCATTTTCCTGATATTATTTCGATTACATCTCTGTTCTTTAAAACATAATCTTTTCCTATTGTTCTTTTTGTTTTAACATTTATAGCTCTTATAAAGTTTTTCCCGAAATCTGTGTGTAATTTGTAAGCAAAATCTAAGGCTGTTGAATTTTCTGGAAGTAAAAAGCAGTCTGGTAAAACTCTTCCTTCTGAATCTGTTAAATTATTAACACCTCCCGGAAAAACAGCTATATATTTTAATATTTCAAAAACAGCTAAGTCAAGAATATTTTGAACACCTGTTGACTCAAATTTCTTTAAAATATTACTATTAACAAATTTTAAAGCTTTTAATTGTTTTTCTGTTAATTTCTTCTTTTGTAATATTTCAAAATGCTTTTCTCCAGGAATATAAGATATTAATTCTTTTTTTGCTGCTTCTCTTAAAGCTAATTCAGACTCTGCAGAACAAGGAAAAATTATTTCTTCTGAAAAATTTTCTTTTATCCTCTCTAAATTCTTTTCTGCTCCCGGAACATCTATTTTGTTTGCTGCAATGATAATAGGTTTTGTTTTCTTCCTTAAAACAGAAGCTAGTTTTTTCAAATCTTCATCTGTCCAATTAACTACATCTTCAGAAAATCCTTTAATTGATTCTTTAACAACTTCTTCTGTTATTTTTAAAGCAGACAATTGTTTTGCTAAACTAATAACAATTGATTTCTTTTCTTGTTGAACTGAACGAGCGAATTTTTCCCAACCTCTCTTCAAAATTTGAAAATACCACATATCTAATTCTTCTTCTAAGAATAAAACATCCTTTAAAGGATCGTAAGATAAAGCTTTAACTGGTTCTCCTTTTTCATTTGTTGATCCAGAAATATCAACAACATGAATTAATAAATCTGCAGGTCTTAGATCTTCTAGGAACTGATTACCCATACCTAAACCTTTGTGTGCCCCAGGAACAAGCCCCGCAACATCCAATAAATCTATAGATACAAATCTTTTATTCTTAATACAAAATCCTTCACGAGGATTACAAGAAACACTCAATTCCTTATCAACACAATCTATTTTTACGTAACCTATACCATGATTTGGTTTTATTGTGGCAAAAGGATAATTAGCTATTAAAACTTCTGCTAATGTAGCAGCCTTAAAAAATGTTGATTTTCCTGATGAAGGTTTTCCTATTATACCTATTAACATACCTATAGTAATTACACAAAGTTTATAAATACTTAGGTATTTTGATAAAACATTATGGACAAAAAATTAGTGTTATCTGGTTTAGTTCTAATTATATTGTTTTTACTAGTGGGGTCTGTATCTGCTAATAACCCTGTGGGAGAAAAGATAAAAACTCTTTATAAATTGTGTGACTTTGATTCTGTTGATGATGGAAATCCTGGTGGAGGAGGGCCTTATGCTTTAAGTTATTGTTTTGAATTTAAACCTAATAATATTGGTGAGGCAGGTAATTCTGCTTTAAGATATGACTTTGGAAGCGGAAGTGGGGGTAATCCTGGCGGAGGAGGCATGCTCATTGCAGATATTAGTGAAGACCCATTATTTGTTTTAAAAAATAAGATTTAATTAATTTCTTTATTATAATTCCAACACTTTTCTATTGGATCAAATAACTCAGCATATTTAAATTTGTAACTATCTTCGTTTCTAAAAATGTGGGATGATTTTTCAGGATCTAAGAAAAGCATTCTTTCTATTTCTATGTCTTCTATCAAAGAGAGAGTTTTTGTTAAGCTTTGGTTATCTCCAAGAGTTATTAAAAGAAATTTATTCTTTATAGTATTAGGAACAATACTTATATATACATTATTTTTTACTAATTCTTTTATTGTTTTTATTATATTTTGTTCTTTTTTAAAATTAATTTGCCAATAGATAAATGAATGGCTGTTAACCTCTAAAGGATAATAGATAACTTTTGTTTGATGGTTTAAGTTTGTTTGTTGTATTGAACGGATTGTTTGTTGTATTTTCTTTATTCCAGAATCATCTGTTTGCGTTCTTCTCCTTTTATGATAATCCCAAATTCTTTCACCTAATTTTGATTTTATCGCAAACCATGCTTCTCTCGAAGAATAATTTTGATAACAATATTCAAATAAAACAGGTATAAAGAAAGGATTTTCTTTTATTTCCTCGATTAATCCTATTTTATATGGTTTCCTAAGATAATTTTTTAATAATTCAATTTGAGAATCTAGATCTTTTGTAACTTCTTGTAATGGAGTAAACCTGCCTTCTTTATTTATTGTTTTATGAAGAGGAGAATAAAGATGAAAAGAAGTATTTAGTTCAGTAATATTACAATCTTCTTTTTTAATTATCTCTAAGAATTGTTTCAATAAAGTGGGAGGAACAAAATAACTTACTAACAATACTCTTTTTTTTAATGATGGATCATATAACCAAGCCGCATAATTTTTAAATTTAAATTTATGTAAGATTTCTTGAGTAGGATTGTTATAAATTACACATATCGAGTGCAAACCAAATTTTTCATAAGGTATTTTATAAAAGTAAGTAAATTTGTCAATTAATTCATTATTAAATGTATATTTTTTCTTTAAGAATTTAAACCAATTAATTACAGTCTTTTCACTTACGTTTTTCCCATTTATTTTAATTGTTCTTGAAATTTCCCTTTTACTCATTAATTTATTTACTTTAGAAAGTTCATACAAGAGGTTTAATATCTTTGGATTATATATTTTTGTATTCATTTTATAAATGCAAGGGGTAATTTGTGAGAATCAAAAGTCCTGCCTATTATATAAGCTTTATTGCAGTCAAACATATCTAAGAAAAATCAAAAATAAAAAGGTTAATATATAAGTATTATTAAAATACAATACATATTTTGTAAAAGAGGTGTTAGATGCAAAAAAAAGTTTTACCTACTCTTTTTGTAATTTTATTATTTGGTTTAGTTTTTAGTAGTTTATACTATTCTGATTCTGGTATTACTGGGCATATTTCTGCTCCATTTATAGAAGAACCAATGGATTTTTATGCTATTGAAAGTCAAGAAATGTTCATAGGTTTAGATGACACTAGTTCTATTGATTTATCATCACTTAGAATCACAGGAAGGGTTATAGGAGAAGGAGATGTTAGTATTCACATTCAAGATGAAACAAATAATAAACTATTAGTATTTAGTAATCAAGAGAAAAAATCTCTAGGCATAATACCAGTAACAGGATTTGTTGTAGGTAGTTTTTGCTCTCAAGACACAGATTGTGATCAAGGAGAAATTTGTGATGATGGATTATGTATTGTTGAAGTAGAATGTTATGTTGATGAAAATTGTGATCAAGGAGAAGTTTGCGAAGAAGGTTTATGCACAAATATAAATGGTTGTTTAAGTGACTTAGATTGTGAAGGAAAGGAAATATGCTCAGACAACGCATGTCTTGAAGTAGAATGTTTAGACAATTCTGATTGTGCTAATGCTATTTGTGAAGAAAATATTTGTGTCAACGTGGACTGCTTAGAAGATTCAGAATGTGATGAAGATCACTATTGTTTTGAAAATAATTGTATGTTAGAAGATATTATCTTAGAGTTAGTCCAACCTATTAACGAATCAGAAATAGAAGGTTCATTTTTTGCTATTGCTAGGTATGAAATTAACAAAGGGAGTAATTATAAACTTAAGTTGTTTGTTGACAGTATTGAAAGAAATTCTTATGACATAGAAAAAAGTTTAGGTATTGTTGATTTTGTTATAGACAGTAATAATCTAGAAAATGGAGAACATACTCTATTTTTTGAGCTAGGTGAAGTTATTAGCAAAGAGGTTAAATTTAATGTTTATAATAAAGTCAAAGAAGAGGTTATTGAAGAAGAAGGGCTAGATAGTATAACCGGAGGAAATATTTTAGAAGAACAAGAAGTCATTAATGAAACTAATAAATTAATTTTTGTGTCAGCTATTGAAGAAAAACCAACTATAAAAAAAAGCGATATAAAAGGAGAAAAAGTATACAAATTTGAAAATGAGTGTGAAGATACTTGTTATATTACAAGAAGGTTAACTGGAAATTCATATAGATTAGTTATTGAAGTTGAAAAAGGAACTTTGTTAGAGATAGACAAAATAAGCTATTATTAAAAGAAAAACTATTTAAATAAGAACAAACTTATTTTTAGTATGAGAAGAGGTGATAAGTATTTGGTTTTTACTGTACTCTTAATCTTTTTGTTTTTCATAGGTTTAGGACTAAACGAATTCGTAGGATATTCTATTTATGATCCAGGTATTGGTGGTGGTGAATTAATTAAGACAGCTTTATGGAATTTTTCAGATTCTAATAGTTATAATTACTCAAGTTCAATAAATTTTTCCCAAGGATATATTGCTTTACTTAAACCAGCTGGTTTTTTACATTCTGAATTCGTAGGAAGCAACAACACTAACATTAATTTAAGCCAAAATGACATAAGACTTAACTTAGTTAATGGAAGTTATTATTCTTCAGGAGAATATATTTCTGAAATATATGATTCAGATCATAATTCTACTTTATGGGGTAGTCTCTCTTGGAGTGAAACATTAAATAACCAAACAATTACTGTTAGTTATAAAACAGGAGATTCCTTAGGTGAATGGGTTGTTGCTAGTAACAATGAGAATCTTAGCTCTAACGGAAGATACTTCCAATATAAAGTCGAACTAATTTCTGATAACAGTCAAACACCAATTATAGATGATATTAGTGTTGAAACAAAATATTTCTCAGAAGGAAGCATAGAAACAGAATTTTTAAATGTCAGTAATTTAATTAATTGGATCAGTTTAGATGTTTCAACAACAGAAGATGTTAGTTATGATTATAACATCGGCAATGGTTGGGTAGATGTGCCTATTGATTTTAATTTGTTAGGATTAGCTACAGACACAGCTAAAATAAAATTTAAGGCAGACTTAGTTTCTGATGGTCTCTCTACGCCAAACCTAGAATATTTAAATCTAACATATAATGTAAGCGAGAGTAACACTAGTAGTAATTCTGCTCCAGTTCTAACAAACATAGGAGATCAAGAATTCACAGAAGACGAATGGTTTTATCATGATGTAGATGCTACTGATGCTGACGGAGATATTTTAACTTTTTCAGACAACACTAGTTTATTTGATATTAATAGTTCAAGCGGGGAGATTAATTTTACATCAGGAGATACAGGCAATCATAGTGTTGAAATTTCTGTTAGCGACGGAGTTTTAAGTGACTCTGAGTCTATTGTTTTTAATATCTTAGATGCTCCACCAAGAGAAGAATCAACCGAAGAAACATCTTCTTCTGATTCTTCAGAAGATAGTGGAAGTGAATCTAGCGAACAAACTACTTCTTCAGAAGATGTTGCTGAAACTGTTGCAGAAGGTAGTAGCGCAGAAGAAGTAATTGCAGAAGGAATTGTTGAAAATATAGATACTAACCAAACAGGAAATATAACAGGTTTCCAAAAATTATTTACAGGATTTGGTGTAGCAATGGAGGATGTAGAGCCTATGTTTTTCGTAAGTGTTCTTGTTATAGCACTAGTATTCATTTTGCTAGTAGTTAATTATTTTTATTTGAAGAAAAGAGGGAGTAGTTATAGAGAGTTAGTTAGAAGTATTTTTAAAAAGAGAAACTTTAAATAGTTCTTTTTTTCTCATTTGTTTTAAAGGGCCTGTAGCTCAGTCTGGTCTAGAGCACTGATCTTTACGAGTGTAAGTCTTATATGGCGGCCAGACATTCAAGGTTGTTTAAGACAGCCAGGGGTCGTGAGTTCAAATCTCACCAGGCCCAGTTTTATTTTAAAAAGTTTTATAAAGGAGATAAATTCTTATTTTTTAGTAATGCCCTTGTGGTGTAGTCCGGTCAATCATTTTGCCCTTTCGAGGCAAAGACCCGAGTTCGAATCTCGGCGGGGGCATAGTATTTTCTATGTATGTTTTATTCTTCAATCACCTAAAAACTTATTTTAAATCGAAATCTATATAAACCTAGATTTTTGTTGTTTTTCTACATGAAACGAAGTTCAAGAAGATGGAAGAAGAAAGGACAGATGAGATGGAAGTGGCAACGTAAGAAAATGAACAAAGAAAAAAGAAAAAGAAGAGCAAGAGCCAAATAGTAATGTTTATAAACAAGTTCTTATCTTAACTTTTGTTTCTTATGAAGAAGGTAACAAATATCTTCTGAAAGAATTCATGAATACTTAATAAATCATTAAGTATGATGTACAGATTTAAGCATAGACTAGTGAAGTGAGCTTTAATAATTTTTTGCGATCATTTAAATCCCGTTGATCCTGCGGGAGATTGCTGCTATCTGGATTCCATTTAGCCATGCAAGTTAGGGGGTTCTTCGGAACCACCGGCGAAAGGCTCAGTAACACGTCGATAATCTGCCCTTAGGTTGGGGATAACTTCGAGAAATTGAAGCTAATACCCAATATTGGATTGATGCTGGAATGCACTTTCCTTTAAACGCAAGGCCTAAGGATGAGTCGG
>CAYFGV010000007.1:0-28524 GCA_964342845.1 Candidatus Woesearchaeota archaeon | reverse complement strand
ATGAAGCGAATGGGTGTTAAACAAGAAGAAATTAATGCTTCTGAAGTTGTTATTAAATGTTCTGATAAAGAATTAGTCATTAGTAATCCTCAGGTTTTGAAAGTTAATATGATGGGCCAGGAAACTTTTCAAATCTCAGGAGAGATTTCAGAAAGAACTTCTTTGAACGAAGAAGATATTAAAACTGTAATGGAACAAGCTGGTGTTTCTAGAGAAGAAGCTTTAAAAGCTTTGGAAGAAAGTGGTGGAGATATTGCTGAGGCTATTATTTCTTTGAAAGAGTAGTTTTGAATTTGTCTAAAATTAGAGATGTATAGAACGTGTTTTAGTTGAAGAACAATTTTACAGAGGGGTGTAATTCAAAATTTTTTAAACTTTCCTTAGAAATCCACATGGAATCGGAATGAGCTGAACTTAATGTCAAATCTCCAGAAATTATTTTTGGAATAAAATAATGAAAAAGCAAATTATGTTTTTCATCGTGGTACTCTTCTTTTCTGATTTCATCCTTTGGATTTATATCATACGAAGTTTCTTCTTTTGTTTCTCTGATAACAGCTTGTTTAGGAGTTTCTCCTGGATCGTGTTTACCTCCAGCAAAATCCCACATGTTAGGATAACTTTTTGAGTGTGAAGCTCTTTTTAAAAGAAGGAATTTTCCATTTTTTTGAATTACGGATTTTGAGATTTCAATCATATTATTAGCGAGGTTGTTTAGATATAAAAGAGTTGCGCAAATACTTGATTCCTTTAGAACGCAATATATTTATTATTTCTTTGAAAGGATAATTTTAAAAGTTTGTAAGTATTACCCTTTTTATGGAAAGATTAGTAGAACTAGTTTCTAATATGGATAAGTCTTTTAAGACAGCAGATCATTTAGCTTCTGTCACATTCCCCTTATTAAAAGATCCAAAACTACTAGTACAAATTATATGGAATCTAAATAAGAGTCTAAATCTGGGCATGGAAGCATTACTATATTACGAAAGGATGTATAAGAGAATTGGAATGTATCCTGAAAATTTTATGATGAGGTTTGAAATTTTTCAAAAAGAAGTAGTTCCCAAGTATAAAATTAGCGGAGATCATGTTTCCTTGGTTTTAGAAGTAAACGATTTAATAGATAAGAGGGAAAAAAGTCCAATGGAATTTAGAAGAAAAGGAGAATATATAATTTGTTACAATGATTATAAAATGAAGAAATTGAGCATCGACTTGATTAAAGAGTATTTGTTAAAAGCAAAACCTTTTATATTATTTGTTACTAATATAATAAATAATGATATTCGAAGAAGAAGATAAAGCAGAAAATCAGCTAAAACGGGTCGACCACTTGATTTATGTAACTTTAAAATACACCAGAACTTGTGATGTTATAAAAAATGTCATATTTAGATTAATTAGTACTTATGATGCTATCTTCTATGAAGGTTTATTATATTTATTAGAGAAGAAAAAAATTAAAGAAATCCCTCAATTAGGTGAAGATAAATATAAGTTATTTAAATCTAAGTTTAATAAAAGAGGTGTTAAAAGGTATTTCAAATTCTATGAATTATTAAAAAAATTATCTAAAGCAGAATACCAAGCTAGAGAAGAATATAGAAAGCATGTTACAATGATTGCAAGAGTTGAAGGAAAGAAAGTCGAAGTTGATATCCCTGTATTATACAACTATTACAAAGAACTTAGAGAATTTATAGAAATAGTTAAAGGGTGGATGAAAAAATGACTGCTATTGTTGGTGTTATGAGTGGAAAAGGAGGAGTATCAAAAACAACTAGTTCTGTTTGTTTAGGTGCTGCTATGAGTTATTTTGGAAGAAATACTATTGTTGTAGATGGTAACCTAAGTACACCAAATGTTGGTTTAAGTTTAGGTGTTTACGGAGTTCCTTTGAGTTTACATAATGTTTTGAAAGGAGAGTGCTCAGTTGCAGAAGCTGTTTATACAGTTAGTAAAGGTTTAAGAATTTTACCTGCCGGCTTATCTATTTCTGATTTATATAATGTCGATGTTAATCGTTTGAAAGATGCTATTAGTGGGCTACGTGGTTTGTGTGATGTTGTAATTGTTGATTCTGCTGCTGGTTTAGGTAGTGAGGCTTTTAGTGTACTAAATGCTGTTGACGATGTTATAATTGTTTCTCATCCTGAAGTTCCTGCATTAACAGATTCTTTGAAGACATTAAAAGTTGCACGTGAATTAGGTAAAAGAGTCAAAGGTGTTATACTTACAAGAGCAGGTTTTAGGAATGATGTTTCTACTTCTGATGTTGAAGCTTTAATGGAAGCTCCTGTTTTAGGCGTTGTCCCTGAAGATAAGTCTGTTCGTAAGTCTTTAGTTTTAAATGAACCTGTTGTTTTTAGCCATCCTTATAGTAAAAGTGCTATTGCTTACAAAGGGATAACTGCTGAATTAATAGGTGTCGATTACAAAGCTGAAAGAGGATTTCTTAGGAAGATTTTTAGTTGAAGTTATTATAGGGTAGTTACAGAATAGTAACGTTTATAAACCCAACAAATCTCTTAAAAAGTATGAAAAGAAAAGAACAACCAATATTTACTAAGAGAGATAATTTAGAGTTTTTCTTAATCAGAGATGCAAATCCTTCTAAATACTTTAAAACAAAAGAAACTGATCCAGAAAGTCCACACCTTATGGTTAATGCTTATGCTCTTAATCTATATAGACCGGAACTTGAATTTGACAAACCATTTAGACCCCTTGTAACTTATAGAATTAACTTAGCTATTTGTAGAAATCTTGGTTATGAAACAGCTTCTCCTCAGTTAATGGGATCTGTGATTATACCTTATATATTTAAACACAAAAAACATTTCACAAAAACAATAAGCAATATGAGATCTGTTGCAGAGTATTTATTAGACGAAAGAGAAATAAAAGATGATTGTATCCCTTTTAGGGTATGGAAATCCAAAAAAATTGATTTTATAAATCCAAACTACTACCGTGTTAGCACAGGTGTCCGTCCAATAAAACTTATTTCAGACAGAGAGTTCTTATCACTAAAATTAGAACACTCAATCCAACAAGAAGAATATGAAGAAGCAGCAAAAATAAGAGACAAATTAAATAAATTATAAAATAATTTTATTATTCATCCTCTCTTCTTATAACTTTTACAGCATCTAGTTTTACAGTAATAGGAATTGGAACAGCTGCTTCTAATAATTCAACAACAACCTCTTCCTTTACATTATCTATCCGAATAACTTTAGCCTTTTCTCTCTTAAACGGACCAGAAATCAATTCTACAACATCATTCTTTCTAATATCTACCTGAACTTTAACTTGTTCAAGCATATGTTCTATTTCTTCATATTTCATTGCACTAGGTAATAATCCTTTAGCATAAGGAACACCAAAATAAGCTTGTTCTACATCTTCTCTAGTTTCAGCCTCAACAAAAATATAACCTCTCAAACCATGTGGTCTTACTATTGAAAAAACATTAAGCTCTTTTTTCTTTATATTTGAAACTACAAAATCAACTACTTGATCTTCTCTATTTGCTGTTGTTTTTAAAGTAAATATATTTGTCATTTTTAACTCAACATTTCCCATAACATCCTAATTATAAAACCCATAGCCCCAATGATTAATATACCTATTCCAGTTACCTTAACAATCATGAGGAATTCCACTTTATCAGGTTTTTTAGTAATTTTAAAGACTCTTCTACTTTCACCTATAAACTTTTTAATTCTTCTCATTAGAGTCTTCTTTTCTTCTTGATGTTCCATTTTAAGAATAGATTCAAGAACTTATAATTCGTTTATAAACCTTTCTTTTTTAGCACTTTAACTATCTTCTCACCAAATTCTCTAGCTGCTTCAGGACCATTGCCAGTAATTAACTTACCATCCACTACAACAGATTCATCAACAAACTCAGCCCCCTTACTTTCTAGCAGATTTCCTTGTTTTCCATCCTCATTCCAAACAGTTGCTTTCTTACCTTCTAAAACACCAGCATAAGCCAAGATGGTAGGCGCAATACAAATAGCAGCCAAAACCTTTTTACTTTCTTTAGCAATCCTCAAAGCCTCATTATCTTCTTGGTATCTCACAGCTCCACTTCCACCAACAAAAACCACAGCATCGTATTCATCTGTTTTAACTTGTTCTAAACTTAAATCAACTTCTGTTTCTCTTCCACCCATTCCTTTAGCAACTTTAACAAACTTAGAAGCTACAATAACTTCAAAATCCTCTTCTTCAAAAATCTCTTTAGGTTCAAAAAATTCTTTATCTTGGAAGTTTTCAGGTGCAATTATCATTAAGATTTTCATAAGAGTAGAAAATAAAATTAACTTATATAATTTTCCCTAATCTACAAATTCAATCCCTAACTCACTTTCCATCTCTGTTCTTTCTTTAGTAGCAATTGTTCTCTTAGGACCAAAAATTTGAGGGCTTCTAACACCAGTAACAATTAACATAGCACGAACTGTCTTATCTAAATCTTCAGAAATTTGTGCTCCCCAAATAATCCTTGCATCTTCATCTAGTCTTTCAGAAATAACTTCTACAATTTTTTTAGCTTCAGCTAAAGTCATTCCAGCTCCACCAGAAATATTAATTAAAGCACCATTTGCTCCAGCAATATCAACATCTAAGAGAGGATTAGAGATAGCCTTCTCAACAGCTTCTACTGCTCTGTTATCAGAATCACTTTCTCCAACTCCAATCATTGCAACCCCTCCTCTCCCCATGACAGTTCTAATATCAGCAAAATCTAAATTAACCAAACCAGTTTTAGTAACAAGTTCAGCTATTCCTTTAACAGCATTAGTTAAAATTTCATCAGCAACCTTAAAAGCAGTTTGTAACGGCAAATCAGGAGCCAACTCTAATAATTTTTCATTTGGAATAACAATTAAAGTATCAACAATATGTTCTAGCTTCTCTAAACCAATAACAGCATTATCATATCTTCTCTGTCCTTCCATTTCAAAAGGCATAGTAACAATAGCAACAGTTAATGCACCAAGTTTCTTAGCTACTTCAGAAACTACAGGAATACTTCCAGTCCCTGTTCCCCCTCCAAGGCCACAAGTAACAAAAACCATATCTGCTCCTTGTAGTTTTTCTTTTATGTCGTGCTCTCCTTCCCTTGCAGCTTCTTCTCCAACTTGAGGAATACTCCCAGCTCCAAGTCCTTGAGTAATTTCTCTCCCAATCAAAATCTTAGTATCAGAATTACAATATAATAAATCTTGAGCATCTGTATTAACAGCTATAGTTTCAGCCCCTTTAACACCTACTTCAAATAAACGATTAATTGTATTATTCCCAGCTCCACCAGCACCAACAACTTTAATTTTAGCTCTCTGTTTATTCAATAATTCGCCTAGCTCTTGATCAACAGCATTTAATTCCCTTGGTTCTCCCAAATCAACATCTAAGTTAACAGAGCTTCTTTCTTGTGCAGATCTAAACATACTTTCCATCTTAAAATTCGAGAAGTTCATCTAATATTTAAACTTAATTATTCTAGAGTGATTATTTAGCCTCAAATTTAACTGATTTTATTCCAGGAACCAGTTTTTTTACCTCTTTCTCAAGCTTTTTTTCTATTTCTGAAGGTATTTTAGTTTTCGTTTTCACTAAAGCCTTTCCTTCTTTAACTTCAGATTCAAAATTATCTAAACCTAACAAGAGCTTAAGCACAGAATTCAATTTTTCCTTAACATCTTTAACTATCTTAACAATTTTAAACTCATAAGCAAGTTCTTTACCAGCTAAAGGATGATTAAAATCAACTACAACTCTTCCAGAAGTAACACTTCTCACCATCCCATTTAAGCCATCAACATTAACAACTAAACCAGGAAAAGGGTTTATTTTCTCTTTAGTAAATTTACTCTTAGAGATTATTCTTAATAATTTAGCATCCTTTTTACCAAATCCGTTTTCTTGATTAACATTAATTTTATAGTCTTTTCCAATTTCTTTTCCATCTAATTCCTTATCCAACCCTTTAACAACAAAATTTTCTCCAATACAAACCACAACAGGTTCATATTTAACACCTTCCCTAAAAAAACCACTTTCTTTAGCCACCTTTACATTTGTAGTATCAAAAATAGTCTCACTATCTTTAATTTTTCCAGTGTAATCCAATTCAATAAAATCTCCTTTCTTACATTTAACCATAATAAAAAGAAAAATACCTTAGTTTATAAACTTATTCTTCTCCGCCAGAATGTTCACAAGGTTCATTCAGAAAACCAAATACATCTCCATCCAAATTATGATCCTCTAATTTAACTTCCTTATCAGTACAAGCCTGTAAGACTCCATCAACATCAATCCAAGGAACTAAACTAATCATATATAAATCATCCTCTGCATCAAACCCAGAACTAACGAAGTCACACATTACGTTTTCTTCAAATTTCTCATCTAAACTAATTTTAAATATATAGTTTTCTCCAACGATTATAATCTCTGGATCAGACACATCATCTAATAATTTAACACAATAAGAAGTAGGAAGTCCACTAGTCTCTTTAGAAAATGTTAAAGCTTTAATGTTTCTCCCCCCATTGTTTGCTAAATCAATTTTAATCATATCATTTAATTTATCTAAACACATATTCTCTATATCTAATCCAACATTTTCGCAATAAATATCAATTTTCTGAGAATCACCTAAGCTTAATTCACCAATAAGATCAGTACTCCACATAAGAATTAAAGCACCCATAGAAACAGCAAATCCTACTAATAAAACCCAACCAAGCAAAGGAGAAATTCCTCTTTTCATATATTATTTTTAAGAGATAGCATTTATATAACTTTCTTTAATTATGTTTAAACACAGAAAACTATTTATTAAATCACTATTACTGTTTTTTATGAAAAACTGGCGCTCAAAAATAGACCCGCAATTAAGAAAGCACTTGGAACTCCAAATAAGAGAATCTTCAAAAAATAAAAAAGCAATACAATCCTCTAAAAATAAAGCAATGTCACAACTATGGTGTTCAATAGCATTACTTTCAAAACAAAATTTTGAATTAAACCTAAGAGTAAAATACTTAGAACAAGCCTTAAAAGATATAAAACCAAGGCCTGTTGAAAAAACAGATAAAAAAGAGATAGATAAAATAATAAAAGCAATGCAAAAGTTTTAACCAAAAATTATATAAACCTTCCACTTTCTTAAAATCTTAAGATGGATAAAAAAGTAGTTCCTGCATCAAGCATTAAAATAGGTAGTTACATAATTATGGATAATATGGCCTGCAAGGTTACAGCAATTCAAACATCTAGGCCAGGAAAACATGGACATGCAAAATGCAGAATAGAAGCAGTAGGATTAATAACCGGACAAAAAAAAATTCAAATCTATCCAGGACATGATAATGTAGATGTTCCAATTATAGAGAAAAAACCAGCTCAAGTATTGTCTATCTCAAATGATACAGCAAATGTTATGGATATGGGATCATATGAAACATTTGACTTAAAAATACCACCAGAATTAAAAGACCAAGTAAAAGAAGGTATACAAGTAATCTATTGGAAAGTATTAGCAGATAAAATATTAAAACAAGTTAAATAAAAATGGCAAAATTCAAAGAAGCAACAAACAGGTTATTTAAAGACGTATTTGTATGTAAAAAATGCAAATCAAAAATTAGGACTTCAGTTTTAAAAGTTTTATTAAAAAAAGCCTCATGCAGAAAATGCAAATCAAAAGCACTAAGACCAATTAAGAAATCAAAATGAACTTGGATATACTATTTGCAGTAATCTTTTACTCTTTAGTTTTCATGTATTATTTAACCCATAAAGAAAAATTTGAAGTGCAAGGAAAAATTTTCGTTCTATATAAAACAAAAATAGGTTTAAAATTAATGGATAGAATTGCAAGATTCTCTCCAAAAATATTGCATTCATTATCTTACCTTAGTATATTGCTCGGATTTGTTGGTATGGTTGGAATCTTTTACATATTAGTTAAAGGAACAATAACACTTTTAACAGTAGAAAGTGCAACACCTGTTATCGCACCAGTACTCCCAGGAGTAGCAATTCCAGGATTACCTATTTTATCTTTCTGGCATTGGATAATCGCTATCTTAGTGGTTGCAGTTATCCACGAATTTTCTCATGGTATTTTCTCTAGACTTTATAACATTCCAATTAAATCTTCTGGTTTTGCTTTCCTAGGACCTATATTAGCAGCTTTTGTAGAGCCAGATGAAAAAGAACTAGAAAAGAAATCAAAATTTAAACAACTTGCAGTTTTCTCAGCAGGCCCTTTCTCAAACGTATTAACAGGTTTTATTGTCTTATTAATTTCAGCATTTTTAATTTCACCATTTGCAGTTTCATTAGTAGATTACCAAGGCATAAAAATAACTTCTGTTAGTTCAGGTAGTCCTGCAGAACTAGCCGGTTTAGAACCAGGAGAAGAAATAACCGAGATAAACAGCCAATCAATTCAAGACTTAACAGACTTTATAAACGCCACTTCTACTTTAACACCAGGTCAAGAAATAACACTCACAACAATAAATAATACTTACAGCTTAACCACAATTGAAAATCCAAGTGATGAAACTAAAGCATATATGGGTGTTTCCATTTCTTCTGTTTCATCTGAACTAAAACAAGAAGTAGTTGAAAAATACGGATCTTCTTTACCTTCTTTCTTCTTATGGTTTACAACATTAGTAGAGTGGATTTTTTTAATCAGTTTTGGTATTGGATTAGCTAATCTTTTACCTTTAGGCCCCGTAGATGGTGGAAGAATGTTATTTACAGCTTTGTTAGGCATCACAAAGAATGAAGAAAAGTCAAGAAAAATATGGTCAACAATAAGTTTATTCACTTTAGCTTTAATTATAATCAACTTATGGCCTTATATACAACAATTACTTGTATTTATCTTTTCTCCATTATTAGCATTGTTATAATTTTATCATATTTCTGATAATAGAAAATTAATAACTTCTCTTTCTATATCTCTCCTCAAATCACAAAGTATTTCAGCCTCTTTCCACTCTTCTTTATCCAAATCATCATCATCTTTGTTTCTACAAGAATATTCCATTTTAAATGTACATCTTTCTTTAGTTAAATAAGTATTTCCTTTAACATGTACAATTTTCCCCTTACCTAAAAACATGTAATCTTTATCAATTTCTAAATCATTTACCATAAAAATAAGAAAATATAAAAGATATATATAGTTAACGTTTCCCTCCAACTAACCACACTAAAAACCCAAATAAAATCAAAACTAAAACAAGACCCAATAAAAATACTCCAAAAACAACAACAAGCAAAATAACTAAAGGCCCAACCAAAGAAATCAATAACTTACTTTTTAAATCCAAACCCCTAACTCTCTCAGAAAGCATCATAAATATATAAAACCCTGAAAGTAAAAACAAATACAAAATAATTTCCCAAACCATAACCAAAATCAATATAAACAACTAATATAAATCTTTCCTTATGATACCAGAAAAAAAGTTAAAAGAAATAAGATCTTTCTTAAAAAAAGCAGAAAATCCTTTGTTCTTTTATGACGACGACCCAGACGGCTTATCTTCTTATTTGCTCTTAAGAAAATACATAGATAAAGGAAAAGGTATACCAGTAAAAGCAAGTTTACTAGATGAGAAATTCTTAAGAAAAGTAAAAGAAAATTCCCCTGATTATATTTTTGCTTTAGACCAACCAAGAATAGATCAAGAATTCGTAGACAACTTAAATGTTCCTTTTATCTGGTTAGACCACCACCCTATAACAGACTTAAAAGGAGTTCATTATTACAATCCATTAAAACATACTCCAAAAGACAACAAACCAACAACATACTACGCATATAAAGTCACAAAACAAAACCTCTGGTTAGCTACTATAGGTACAGTAGCAGACTGGCATGTTCCAGAATTCTTAAAAGATTTCAATAAGAAATATCCAGATCTAACAAATAATAAAACAGAACCTGGAGATTTAAACTTTTCATCAAAATTAGGAGAATTAATACAAATATTTTGTTTCTTACTAAAAGGAACAACATCAGATGTTAAAAAAAGAGTGTCTGTTCTATCAAAGATAGAATCCCCGTACGAAATACTTAACCAGGAAACACCTAAAGGGAAATTTCTATTTAAACAAGCAAATAAGTTCAAAAAAGAATATCAAGACATATTAGATAAAGCAATCAACCAAAAACAAGAAAAAGATATATTCATATTTAAATATCCTTCTTCTAAAAACTCATATACTAGTTTGTTATCAAATGAATTACACTATCTCTTTCCAAACAAACTAATTATAATAGCAAGACAAAAAGATTCAGAATTAAGAATGAGCCTAAGGTATGACAAACCAATCTTACCAAATATTTTAGAAAAATCAACATGCAACATGGAAGCTTCATTCGGAGGTCATGAGTTTGCATGTGGAGCAACAATAAAAGAAAAAGATTTTAAAACCTTTATACAAAACATAAAGAAGACAATAGAATGAAAAAAATAATCTTAATCTTAATCTTAATCCTTCCGTTAGTTTATGCTCAGGAAAACTACAATCAATATTCATCATTAGATTTATCTTTAGAAATCTCATCTTCAATAATTATAGAAGAATTAACTGATCCAGAATTGGGTTCTATAGACTTAGCTCTTTACCTATTTCCAAGAGAAAGCGAAAGACAAACATATTCAACTTTAGAACTCAACTCAAATCCAGAAGCAGAAACAAATATAGAAGATCAAATAATTTTTCATTGGGAAGATTATGAAGAACAAATGGATTATTCTCTGGATTCAATTATAACAACAGAAAACATAATCTATGAGATTCCAAAAACAGAGTTTCCAATATTAGACATTCCAGAAGAAATTGAAACATATCTTTTAGAAACAATATCAATAGACATAACACAAGATATATCAGAAAAAGCATCAGAACTAACAAGCCAAGAAACAGATTTATATTTAGCTGTCCATAACATAGCTGATTGGGTAAACAAAAATATAGTCTATGATTTAAACACATTAACAGCAGAATCAGTACAAAAATCTTCATGGGTTTTTGAGAACAAAGAAGGGGTCTGTGATGAAATAACTGCTTTATTTATTTCAATGTTAAGATCTGTTGGGGTTCCTGCAAGGTTTGTAGGTGGCGTAACTTATACAAACTTAGATTATACGTTTCAGAATCACGGGTGGGCAGAAGTTTATTTTCCAGATTATGGTTGGGTTCCATATGATGTTACTTTTACTCAATATGGCTGGATTTCTCCAGGCCACATAGAGTTATCAAAAACCCAAGACCCAAAAGATCCTTCTATTACTTTAAGTTCTATCTCTAAAGATTTAGTAATAACTGCAGAAGTTCCATCTATAGAAACTGAAGTACAAGAAGAATATTCTTTAATTGATCCTATTTTAGATATTTCTCTAGAGTTATTAACAAATAATGTTGCACCAGAAAGCTATGTTCCTTTTAGAGTGAAATTAAAGAACCCTTTAAATAATTATATTTCAACAAATGTTTTTGTTACAACAGCCCCAGGTCTAACCGAAGAAAATTCAAAAACAATAGCACTAAAACCATACGAAGAAAAAGAACTATTTTGGATAGTTACCATACCTTATGCAGAACCTTACAAGACTTATCAAACAAAAATAGAAGTAGAAGACATGTTTGGTTCAGAAGCAGAGACTACTATAACATACTCTAATGATTTTTCTTTATTCACCAAAGAACAAGCAGACTCAATAATAGACTCATTAACCCAAGAGGATTCTTACTCCTATCTTTTAACAATTTCTTGTTCTCTAGATAAAGATTATTATTATTCTTTTGAAGATTTAACTCTAACTTGTAATCTAGAAAACTTAGCAGAAGACCCATTAGAAGACTTAAATATTTGCTTTAACAATTGCCAGTCTATCTCTTTAATAGAGGAAAAAGAAATAATTTTTAATCTAAAAGCAGAAGATGTCCCAGAAAATAAAATATTAACA
Organism: Candidatus Woesearchaeota archaeon; assembly: GCA_964342845.1. Classification (GTDB taxonomy): domain Archaea; phylum Nanobdellota; class Nanobdellia; order SCGC-AAA011-G17; family CAYFGV01; genus CAYFGV01. The sequence goes on along the minus strand of CAYFGV010000007.1, from coordinate 16,493 downwards.
ATAACAGGCGAAGATGTAACTTTAAACAAATATATTTCTCTACAAATATATAACCCAGAAATACAAATAACAGATATTAATGTTCCATCAATACTAGATTATTCAGATTCAACAGATATTTCCTTTTCCTTAACTTCGGAAACAACTTTAAAAAATATAGAATTAGAAATCAACAATCAAGTAATTTTATCTTTAGAAGAATTAGAAGGTGTAAAACCTATAAAATTATCAACTTCAGGAAAATCATTACTTTCGGGAATAAATATAAAAGTAACTTATGAAGATGAATATGGGAATGAATATATAACTGAAAAAACAAAAGAAATAGAAATAACAAACACACCTTTTTATGCTAAATTCTTTGAATTATTGAGAAATTTATTCTAATAACAACGTATTTAAAAGGCCTATAATCCCAATTCTTATGGATAAAGACCAGATACTTGTGAAGTTTATAGATGAAGAAAAAGTAGATAGCAAGACTATGGATGTTTTAGGAAAACTTTTGGGTTGTGAGTACTTAGGTAGATGGGAATATGGACAAGATATTGCTGTTTATCAAGTTCCAATGATTAAAGAAGCATGTGAAAGATTTAAAGAGTTTGGAAAGTCTAGGCATGGCATAGCTATAGGTTGGATTGAACCAAGGGATTTAGAAATAGAAGAGAGATGGGATAAAAGAGACATACTTAAAAATTTATTAACAGATATAAATTGTGCTTCTAAAGAAAAATATAAAAAATCAATCAAAAAAATCAAAGAGTATTCTCAAGAAATTTTAGATCAATAACTCTTCCCAAAATAAGTCGAATATTTAGCTTCTGTTTCACAAGCAAAACACTTTCCTTTAACCTTGGCATCAAATTCACTATTTAAACTCTTAGCACTTGTTTTATGTTTAATATTCTCTTCACACTTTTTAAGACCACACCAGTTAGCTTTTCCAATTTTCTTAGAATTAACAGCTTTTTTCAATTCAGAAATATTTTTAACTTTTACAATAGAACCTTCTAAATGCTTTTTAGCTTCTAAAAACAAACTCTCTTGAATATCCTCTAAAATCTTTTTAACTTCCTTATCAACGTCTTTAATCTTAACAAACTTCTTTTCACTTGTATCTCTTCTAACTAAAACAACTTGTTTTTTCTTAACATCATTAGGTCCTACTTCAACTCTTACAGGAACACCCTTTAATTCCCACTCATTAAATTTCCATCCAACACTGTAATCTTCCCTATCATCCAAAATAGCATCATATTTCTTTAATTTCTTATTTATCTCTTTAGCAACTTTTAAAACCCTTTCTTTATCTTTTTTAAATAATATAGGCACAATAACAACTTTATTTAAAGCAATCTTCGGAGGTAATACTAGTCCTTTGTCATCTCCATGAATAGCTAACATAATTCCAATCATCCTACTAGTTATAGCCCATGTATTTTGAAAAACATATTGTTTCTTTTCATCTTTATCTAAAAATTTAATATTAAATGCTTTTGCAAAATTTTGTCCGTCATAATGAGCATCAGGGCCTTGAATTGCTTTTCCATTCGATAAAACAAATTCTAAACTCCAAGTATATTCAGCACCAGCAAATTTTTCTTTTTCAGATTTTTGCCCAGGTAAATTTGGCAAAGCTAAGAAATCATTACAAAAAGTTTCCCATAATTTCATAATAGTTCTCATCTCAGCTTCAGCTTCTTTTTTTGTAGCAAAAACAGTATGACCTTCATTCCATAAAAACTCTCTTGTTCTTAACAAAGGTACAGGGTGCTTGAACTCCCACCTCACAACTGAATTCCATTGGTTTAATCTTAAAGGTAAATCTCTCCAAGATCTTATCCACTTTGAGTAAGAAGAGTACATTATTGTTTCTGAAGTAGGCCTCACAGCTAACCTTTCATCTAATTTTGTATTTCCAGCATGAGTGACCCAAGCAACCTCTGGAGCAAAACCTTTTACATGCTCAGCCTCTTTCTTTAAAAGATTTTCAGGTATAAATAAAGGGAAGTAAACATTTCTTATTTCTATCTTCTTTAGTCTTCTATCCACTTCTTTTTGGATATTTTCCCAAATAGCATAACAATTCTCTCTAAACACAATACATCCAGAAACATCAGTATAATCAATAAACCCAGATTTAAGAATAACTTGAGTATACCACTCAGAAAAATTCTCATCTTTTTTAACTGTAATACCTTCTTCTTTTGCCATATTCTAATTTAAGATATAACTTATTTAAAAATGTATCTAAAAAATCATCAATCTCTCTGAGGCAATCCCAAAAACCTATAAATCTCTTCTACTTTCCTAGGATTTAAAGAAACATGCCATTCACCAGTTTTCTTAGCTTTTAATAAAAATTCTAATTTGTATAATTCTTTTATTGCTTTCCCAACAACTTTTGTTCCTCTTAGATGAGAAGGCAGACTTTTTACTAAATTCTTTTCCTCAGTATGAGAAGCTCCCCATTTAGCTGGTTTCATTGACATTAGTTTTCTTAATATCTTCTCTTGAATTGCCTTTTTCTCCATCAAACCAAATTAAGATATTTTTATATATAAATATTTCTTCACATAAAGGTACATTAATATACCAGAATAGAAAGTTTTAAATAGAAAGGGTTACTCTATATTCATTATGGAAAACACAACTGTTTTTAGGGAAGCTCTTGGAAACACACCAGTAATAAGAGTCTTAGATTTCTTAATAGAAGGAAGAGACTTAGATTACTCTCTAACAGATATTGCTGAAAACTCAAACATAGGATGGACAACTTTACACAGAATATGGGGCAACCTTTTAAAATACAAAATTGTTAAACAAACAAGAACAATCGGAAGGGCTAAATTATTTAAATTAAATCAAGAAAACCAATCAGTAAAACAATTGATAAAACTATATGATACTTTACTTTTCCAAGAAACAGAAAATCATTTTTCTAAAAAAGTGAAAGTAGCTATTTCTTCTTAAAAAATACTTTTATAAACTAAAAGATTCTAAAAACAGTCAAGGCCCCGTAGCATAACCTGGATAGTGCCTCTGGCTTCGGACCAGATAATGCAGGTTCAAATCCTGCCGGGGTCATTATTTACAAAAACTTTATAAAACTCAAAACCCAAATAAATTAAATGAAACAAAAACAAATAATAACCATTTTATCCATCGTATTCTTAATAACTATAATTTATTTCTTAGGTTCAAATATAACAGGTTATCTCTTACAAACAATGTATTGTGAAGATGGAGTTTGTCATGAAATCTGCAGATACCAGGCAGATTGTGAAAATCCAGAAGAAATCTGTTGCGCACAAGATAATTTTGCTATTTGTAAAGAATCTAACCTATGTGAACAGGAATACACCTATCAACCAGTAGAACAAGACACATCAACATTACAACAATCTCCGAGCACATTAAACACAATAATATATATTATTCTAACAATAGCAGTAATAGCAACAATCATATTCTATTACAAAAGAAAAACTAAGGCTTAAATCTTAACATTGTTCTAGGAAAAGCTATAGCATCTTTAATATTATCCAATCCACATATCCAAGAAATGATTCTCTCAACACCAACACCATATCCTCCATGAGGAACAGAACCATATCTTCTTGTATCAAAATAAAAATTATACTTTTTAGGGTCTTCTCCTTGTTCTTTCAAATTAGAAATCAATTTATTAATATCTTCTTCTCTTTGAGAAGCACCAACTAATTCACCATATTTTTCAGGACCAATCACATCAAAACCTAAAACAGTCTTAGCATCTTCTGAATCTTCCTTCATATAAAAAGCCTTAACTTTCTTAGGATAATGAGTAACAATTACAGGAATATCATACAACTCACTTAATTTGTCTTCTTCAACAGTTCTCAAATCCTTTCCCCATTTGGTCTTCATTCCTTTTTTCTCTAAAATCTTCAAAACTTCAGTATAAGTTAACCTAGGAAATTTCTTCTTCAAAACAGGTTCTAACTTTTTAACATCTCTTTCCAAAACCTCTAGCTCTTCCCTATTCTCCTCTAAAATCTTTTTAACAATATGTTTAATCAAACCCTCTACATCATCTTGCAGATACTTAAAATCTTCCCAAGCAATTTCCATCTCAGCCATCCATAATTCAGTTAAATGTCTCGAAGTCTTAGATTTCTCAGCTCTAAAAGCTGGTTGAATAGTATAAATCTTCTCTAAAGCAAAAATAGCTGGTTCAGCATGTAACTGCCATGTTTGTGATAAGTATACATCTTCTCCATAATAATTAACCTTAAACAAAGTCGAACCACCCTCACACTGCATACCTAAGAAAATAGGACTATGGTATTCGTGATAACCTTTAAGATCCCAATGCTCTCTCATAGCTTTCAAAACATTAGCCCTTATCTTTAAAATAGCAGTCATCTTTCTACTTCGTAACCATAAATGTCTTTTATCAGCTAAAAATTCTATACTCTTATCTTTAGTAATAGGATATTTTTCAGCTACATGATAAACTTCCATTCCAGAAACTTCTAACTCATAACCACCAGGAGCTCTTTTATCTTTTTTAATAACACCTTCCAACTCAATAGAACTTTCAACTAACAACTTATTTGCAACATCCCAAAATTTAACTTTATCTTTTTTAATAACACATTGTAAAACTCCTGTAGAATCCCTTAAAACCAAAAAAACCTTATCTTTTAATTTTCTCTCTCTATGTATCCATCCCCTAACTCTTGCTTTTTTCTTTTTTATAGCTTCTTTAATTGTTAAAGGTTTCATTTTAACCCTAACTCCTTCAATTGTTCTTTATCAACCTTAGAAGGACTATCCATCATTAAATCCTTAGCATCCTTATTCTTAGGAAAAGCAACAACCTCTCTTATATCATCTTCCCCTGCTGCAATACGTACAATCCTATCCACTCCTAAAGCAATTCCTCCGTGTGGTGGAGCAAACCTTAAAGCATCCATTAAAAATCCAAATTTTTCCTTAGCCTCCTTATCACTTAAGCCCAAGCATTTAAACACCTTTTTTTGAACTTCCCTATCATGGATCCTTATAGAACCAGAACCCAACTCAACACCATTTAAAACTAAATCATAAGCCTTAGACTCAATCTCTTCAAACTTTCCATCTTCCAACATACACATATGCTCTTCCCTAATCCCAGTAAAAGGATGATGTGCACTAACATGTCTTTTCTTCTCTTTACACCAATCAAATAAAGGAAAATCAGTCACCCATAAAAACTTAAACTTCTCGCCCTTTTTCCTTAAATCAGGCTTATCAGTCTTATACTTCTTCATACATTCTTTATGGGTAATTCTTTCAAAGGGAATCTTAAGATCTACACCTAAAGCTTGTTTCCAAACAAGTTTCATGCACTTCTCCATAGTTGAATAAATATCCTCTTCAGTAACAAAGCTCATCTCAACATCTAATTGAGTAAATTCAGGCTGTCTATCAGCTCTTAAATCTTCATCTCTCATACACTTAACAATTTGAAAATACTTATCAAAACCAGCAACCATCAACAGCTGCTTAAAAATCTGAGGACTTTGAGGCAAAGCATAAAACTTTCCTTTAGATTTTCTACTAGGAACTAAATAATCTCTTGCACCTTCTGGAGTTGATTTAGCTAAAATTGGAGTTTCAACTTCAATAAAATCATCTTTATCAAAAAAGTCTCTCATAGCTTTTATAACTTTATGTCTAATAATTAGATTATCTTGCATTTTAGCTCTCTTTAAATCTAAGTATCTATACTTCATTCTTGTTTCTTCTGTACTCTCAACATCTAAATCTAAAGGCAATTCAGGAGCAGGATTCAAAACATTTAAACAATCAGCTGAAACTTCTACTTCGCCTGTTTTTAACTTTTTATTTGCTTGAGGTCTTTTCTTAACAATTCCTTCAACCATAATAACAGACTCTCTTCTTAATTCAGTTAAATCCTTAACAAACTCTTTCCCAAAAAATATTTGAGTAACACCATGCCTATCTCTTAGACTAACAAAACCAATTTTACCATGAGTTCTAATAGAATCCACAAAACCACTTAATTTAACCTTTTTACCTACAAAGCCTTTATCAAGCTGACCGCAAGTATGAGTACGAAATTTCATTATTCAAACTTAAGAATCTTAGAATTTTATAAAGCTTTTCATTTCTTCTTAAAAAACTTAGTAACAGGATAAAGACTATCTCTCTTTCCAGCACCATATTTGTCAAAATAAACAAAATTATCTAAATCAAAATCAACCAATTTATCTTCAACACCATCTCCAACACCAAAAACCAAAAACCCAAAAATAAACACACTGTCTGGAATCCTTAAAATTTCACGAACTTTATCCTCGTCAAAACTTCTAACAAAATTATTCCCAACCTTCAAAGAATCAGCTTCCAACATCATATTTTGGGAAACCATAGCACAATCTTGCATAATAAGATTTTCATAATCTTTCTTAAAAAACCTTTTAACTTCAGAAACATCACTACAAACCAAAACCCACTTACAAGCATTTAACATCCATTTTTGTTTCTTCAAGCCTTTCATTAACTCTACCTTACCTTCTTCAACAACTAAAAGCCTCCAATGCAAAAGATCACCAACACCAAAAACTTCCATCCCTTTTTCTAATATTTTAATAAATTTCCCTCTAGAAATCTTCTTATCTTTAAATCTCTTAAATCTTCCCATACAGAAACATTTTTATAATCAAATATATAAATCTTTCCTATGGATTATCAAAACCTAGTAAACTGCTACAAAGCATTGGAATCAACAACAAAGAGACTAGAAAAAACAGAGATATTATCAAATTTTCTCAAAAAAATAAAAATTCAAGAACTAAAAAATATCACACACCTTTTACAAGGAACCATATTTCCAGACTATGATGAAAGAAAACTAGGCATAAGTTCTAGATTAATTCTAAAAGCCCTAAGCAACTCAACTGGAACACCCCAAGAAAAAATAGAAAAAGAATGGGCAAAAAAAGGAGATTTAGGAATAATAGCAGAATCATTAACAAAAACAAAAAAACAAACAACATTAACAACAAAAAAAATCACAACAGAACTAATAACCAACAACTTAACTAAACTTTCAACATTAGAAGGAGAAGGAACTATAAACAGAAAAATACAACTAATAACAGAACTCTTAACTTCCTCAACACCAGAACAAGCAAAATACATCACAAGAACAATTCTAAGTGATCTAAGAATCGGCGTATCCTACGGAGTAATAAGAGACTCAATTGCAAAAGCTTTTGATAAAGAAGTTAAAGAAATAGAACAAGCATATAATGTTATTGCAGACTATGGAGAAGTAGCTGTAAAAGCAAAGAATAACAAATTAAAAGATATTAAACTCCGACCAGGAACACCAACAAAAGTAATGTTGGCATTATTAGCAAACAATATAGAAGAATGCTTTGAAGCCCTAGGAAAAACTTTACAATTAGAATATAAGTTAGACGGATTCAGAATTATAGCTCACAAATACAACAAAAAGATCTCTTTATTCACAAGAAGGTTAGAAAATGTAACTTCAAGATTCCCAGAACTAATAGACCACATAGATAAAAACATAAAAGGAAAAAACTTCATAATAGATTGTGAAGCTGTTGGATTTGACAGAAAAACAAAAAAATACTTACCTTTCCAATCAATTTCTCAAAGAATAAAAAGAAAACACAACATTGAACAAATGTCTAAACAATTTCCAGTAGAATTAGATGTTTTCGATATTTTATATTATAACAACAAATCTTTATTTGAAAAACCACTAAAAGAAAGAAGAGCTTTATTAGAAAAAATAATTAAACAAACTCCAAGAAAAATAACTCTAACAAAAAAATTAGTAACTTCTAATAAATCAAAAGCAATGAAATTTTTTAAACAAGCCTTAAAAGATGGAGAAGAAGGGGTAATAATAAAAAAACTTGACTCAAAATACAAACCTGGTCGTTACGTGGGTGGCTGGTTAAAACTAAAATCAATTTTAGAACCTTTAGATTTAGTTATAACAAAAGCAGAGTACGGGACTGGAAAAAGAGCAGGCTGGATAACAAGTTACACTCTTTCTTGTCAACATAATGAAGAATTTTTAGAAATTGGAAAAGTATCAACAGGAGTTAAAGAAAAATCAGAAGGACTAACTTACAAAGAAATGACTAAACTACTGAAACCTTTAATTTTAAAACAAAAAGCAAAAGAATTAGAAATAAAACCTAAAATTATCTTAGAAGTAGCTTATGAAGAAATACAAAAATCACCGAAATATTCTTCAGGATTTGCATTAAGATTTCCAAGAGTCTTAAGGAGAAGAGATATTGAAAAATCTTTAGAAGAAATCAATGACTTAAATTTAATAAAAAAAATCTACAACACACAAAAAAGAGGAAAGTAAATTCTATAACATAAGAATCTTTATATACTAGTATATTACTATTAACTCATAGTTTATATTTAGGAAGAGTAAAAACTTAAAATAAAAACATTCAGTAATAACAAAATAAAAAAAGAGGTGCTATCCTCTAAGGAGGGGTTATAGAAAATGATTGTAAAAGAAGATTTTTTAAATAAACTACGGCAGATTTTTGGTTTAAATCTGTATGAAGTAAAAATATGGACTGCTTTGCTTTCTAGAGGTGTTTCTACCGCAGGAGAATTGTCAGACATAGGAGATGTACCAAGATCTAGAGCATACGATGTTTTAGAATCTCTAGAGAAAAAAGGTTTTGTAGTGATGAAACTTGGAAAGCCAATTAAATATGTTGCAGTAGAACCACAAGAAGTAGTTGAACGAGTAAAAAAGAACATAAAGATGGGTGCAGAACAAAACATACAAAGGTTAAGAGATTTATCAGGTACAGATATTTTATCAGAGTTAACAACATTGCACACAAAAGGTATAGAATTTGTAGAGCCTTCAGATCTATCTGGAGCAATAAGAGGAAGACATAATCTATACTCTCATCTAGAACTGATGATGAAGAACGCAGAAGAATCTGTAGTTTTAGCTACAACATCAAAAGGAGTTTTAAGAAAACTTGAAGCATTAACACCAATATTTGGTAAGCTTGCTAAAAGAAATGTAAAACTTAGAGTGGCATTTCCATTCTCAGACGAAACAAAAGAAGCACAAAAAAACTTATCTAAGTTTGCAGAAGTTAAGGATATTAAAGACATTGACGCAAGATTCTGTATTATCGACGGAAAAGAAATATTATTTATGGTAACAAATGACAAGGAAATACATCCAACATACGACGTCGGAGTTTGGGTAAACACACCATTTTTTGCAAAAGCATTAGAGGGTATGTTTAATGAAACTTGGAGTAAATTATAAATTTTTTTTATCTTTTATTTGATTTTTATAAATCTCACTCAACTTCCTACTTCTCTCTTTAATAATTAAATTATTTAATTGTTTCATCTTAGCAGCTTTAGTCCTAGGCATAGCACCAAATTTTGAAATATTTAAAACTTCAAAGTTTAGTTCTTCAACTAATCTAACACTTTCTAAAAATTCTGCTTCACTTTCACCAGGAAAACCAACAATAATATCTGTAGAAATATGAATCTCAGGAATCTCTTCTCTAAACTTATTAATAATTCTTTTAAAATCTGCAACAGTATAATTTCTATGCATGTCCTTAAGAACCTTATCACTTCCAGATTGAACAGGAACATGTAAAAACTTAAAGACTCTTTCATCCTTACAAACCTCAATCAACCCATCTAAAAACTTATTCAAATACAGAGGATTCATCATTCCAATTCTAATCAGATAATCTCCTTCAACTTTCAAAATCTCTTTAAGTAAATCAACTAAATTGCAACCAATATCAAAACCATAACAACCGTTGTCTGTAGAAGTAATATTAACTCTTTTACAACCACCACTAACCAATCTTTTAAATTCTTTTACAATATTTTCAATTTTATAAGACTTCAAATTTCCTTTAGCTAATTTAGTTTCACAAAATGAGCAAGCACTCAAACAACCCTGTCCTATCTGTAATGAACTAACTTTTTCAACTCTCTTAAATAACTTAAGTTTATCTTCTTTATTTTTTCCAACAAAATAATTTATCTTTCCTTTTTCTAAATCTCTTACAACTTTATTAATCTTAGAAACATTAAAAGTATTAATAACAGAAGCATTAGGAAAAAGCATTTTACATTCCTCAAATTGAGATTCTCCCATACAACCTGAAATAATTAATTTCTTATCTTGAAATTTTTTTAACTTAGTTTTAATTTTATTATCAGTAGATTTTTTAACAACACAAGTTTGTACTACAATAACATCAGCAGAACTAAATTCACTAACTATTTCATGTTCTTTTTCCAATAAACATTCAATAATTCTAGCATCATCATAACTTGCTGTACATCCGTATTCTTCAATATAAATTTTCATAAAAACAATAAAAATATCTGTTTTATAAACCTTTACAATAAGCTCAAATCACCCGAATTCAAGCAGGTTAAAGCTTTAAAAAGTATCAATACCATATACATTCTCAAGAATAGAAAACATTATAAAGCGTAAAAATCGCGCAACTCTAACCTTAAGGAGGTGCGATTAAGATGGAAATAAAATTAGAAGAACTTGAACAAGGACTTGGTGCGGAAGAAAACCAAGAAGAAGAATCAACAGAAGAAAAGACTTCTGAAGAAGAATCCTCAGATGAAGACTCTAAGTCAGAAGACGAATCAAATTCAAGCGAATCATCCGACGAGGAAGATTCAGATACAGAAGAACAAGAGGAGGAATCCTCAGACGATAAAGAAGACGAAGAAGAATCAGACTCTGAAGACGAATCTGATGAAGAAGAATCTTCAGAAGACAAATCTGAAGATGAAGATTCAAGTGATGAAGAAGATTCTAAAGATGAAGACTCTGAATCAAAAGACGAATCATCTGACGAAAAAGAATCTTCAGAAGACGAGGAGTAAAACCTTAACTTTTTTCTTTTTTTTATAAAAAATGGCTAAATGCGCTCTATGTGGGAAAAAAATTGAAACAACATTTCTAGGTAAACTTAAAGGGACTTATTTAAAGAAAAAACCTATCTGCAGTCCTTGTCAAAAAGACCTACCAAATTTAAAAGAGAAAATAACAAAAAAATTATAAAAAGTTTATTCTAAATAGTATTTGTCAACAATTGTATTTCTAATATGTGTCTTCTAAAAAATTATCTAAACTTGCTTCTGCCTTAAGTTGAGAGATTCTTGTTTCAACAGAGCCTATAAACGATTCCGCAGAAGTTTTTTCGCCATTCCATTCGCAAGGCATGAAAAAAGGATATCCTTGACTCTCCGTAGAATCGTGTTGTTCTGTAACATGTTTAACATTAGCAGATTCTAAATACTTATTTTCTTGCTGTGGGGTTTGTATTATTCTACTTGGATACGCTGTCTGTACTAATAAGTATGTTATAATGCCAAGTAATAAATCTTTTCCAAGAAAAGAGTATTTAACCATCATAAAATAAAATGAATGTTGTTTATAAACTTTTAGCTTAATTTAATTAAAAAACAAAACACTTTTAAACCTTCTAACTTCTATCAAAAAAGACCAGGCAATTAATGCGAGAGTATCAAAGTCTGGTCAAAAATCCTTTACAAAGGAAAGGGTTGGCTATATGAGCAGGACTTAAGAAGACACTTATGATTGTATCATAAGATATCCTGTCGGTTAGTCCGTTCGCCGGTTCAAATCCGGTCTCTCGCATTTTTCCCTAGTTTATTCTTATATTCTAAAACCATCAAAATCTAGTTATTATCACTATAAGATGATAAAAATAACAATCTTTATAAAGAAGAACAATAGAAGAAATTTATACATAAAATGTCCCTAGAAAAAACCCTTGAAGTGCTTGAACTAGCAATGAATAATAAGTTTGACGGAATAGATGAATCTTCATTAGAAAACCCAGAAACTGAAAAAACATTAACAACATATCTAACAGAATCAGAAGTAAGACCAGAATTATTATCTCTAATAGAAATACCTACTTTAATGTATGATTATTTAAATTTAGATTTAGAAGACAGACAAGAATTAGAAAAATTTAATCAAGATTCCTCTGAATACCTAGAAGGAGAAAGATGTGATGGAAGGATCATTGTAAAAATAAAAAACAAAAAAGCAAGATCTTTATCTCAAAAAACAAGATTCGCTAAACAACTACTAAAATTCTTTGACTTTTACTTAAAAAACAGAAAAGAACTTCAAGTTTTTAATCAAAGTTATTTGAGAAAAGAATTCGGAAATAATGGCGAGCTCCTTTATAGAAATGCTAGAAGAAATCTAAAACAAGAAGGTGACTTTCAACATTTAATACAACTAACAACCCAACAAAGACCAGAGATCAAAAATTATACATCAAAAAAAGAAGTTTTAAGATCAGATGGAACTAAACAACTAATCAAATTCTTTGATTTCTACCTGGGGAACAGAGATGAGTCCAAAAAATTTAATCCAACGTATTTAAGGTCTAATAAAAAATTTGAAGAAAAATTCGGAAAAGATGGAGAGAAGCTTTATCGAATTACACAAAGAAATTTTAGAGAAGAAGGTGGAATCAACTACATAGTCCAACTAGCAGCTGAAGAAAGACCCGAAATTCTAGAACACTGGAAATATAATCCAAGACAACTAACCACTCTAAAATAGTAAACTTTATAAACTAAAACATTTTCCAAAAAACATGGCACCAACAATAGAAGAAATCACAGATCAACTATTAAAACTTTCACCTAGTCAGAAAGCTGAAATAACTAAAAGTGAAAAAGGCATCTACTTAATAGATATTGCAGAAGAACTACCTTATGTTGATTTAAAAATCGTGCCAAGTAATTTTGACCATGGGATTATATGTCTTACTAAAGAAACAAAAGAATTCTTTCCAGGTTATAAAGAACAATTTGTATTAGAAACAGATGTAAAATCCTTTGTAATGCATTTAAATGGAGGAAGTGAACACTCTGTTGGAGACGCAGACGGCTCTTATCTAAACCATCCAAGACACACAGAAGTTGAAGAACGCTTATTAGAATATGCTCCAGATGCAAACACAAGAGATGGCACATTTAAAAGATTCTATGATGCTCATCTAGAGTTACAACCAGATGATTTTATAACAATTTTTAGAGCAAGCCAAGAACGTTATATCTTAGACATAGAATAAACTCTTTTTCTAAAATTTTATAAACAATTAAATCCTCAAAAAACCAGGCTTCGGTGGCTTAGCATGGTAGAGCACAGCCTTGGTACCAAAAGACAAAAAGGCTGAGGTCGTGAGTTCAAATCTCACCCGAAGCTTTAAACTAATTTAATTCTTCTTTAGCATAAGGCCCAATTGGTGTTTCACTATGATATCCACAGTCTAAACAAGAATAAGAATCATCAACTCTAACACCACCATATGGAAGAAAACTAATCAGAGGGCCCCATCTTTGAACACATGGATGGAGACAATTTTTCTTTTTTTCTTCAAATTTCTTAAAAGCTTCCACACAATTACGACCCAAGTCTTCCTCAGGGATTTCTTCTAAACCTTCAATTCTTGAGATAGCTTTTGAATTCCATAAACCCATAAGTAATTAAAAAGAATAAATATTTATTAATCTTTCTAAATAAAAAACATCAATCCAATACCTTTATAAACAAACTATAGTTTAAAAAATCAATAATGATAGATATAGATTTAATATATAGAGAATATAAAAAAGATTACAAACTGCCACCTTTCGCTAAACTGAATCACGAAATAGAACTATCAAACATAGAACCTTCAGAATTTTTTTTAAGATCAATAAGAAGAAGATTTGTAGAGAAAATAATGTTTTTTTCTAAAGTAATAGAAAATATGATTTATCCAGGAAATGGTTCTCTAGCAAATATGCACGAAAGTAAATTTTTCTCAGAAAAACAAAAACAAGGACTAGCTGAGTTATATAAAAAACTAGTAATCTTTGAAAGAAAATCAATAGAACAAGATATAAATCCAAACGAAGCAAAAGAAGCTGAGCTAATTTATGAAATATACAAAAAATTACCAGAAATAAAATCAAATCTAAACCTAGCTCTAAAAACAATACAAGACGGATGGTTAAAAAACAATAAAAAGTTTAAAGAGAGTTTATATTTTGGTTAGTAAAATATTCATAAGTTTTCTTCAATCCATCTTCAAACTTAACTTTTGGCTCCCAACTCAAAATTCTCTTAGATTTTCCAACATCTGCTAAAGAATGTCTCGCCTCCACAACAGGCTCACCATGTATAACATCTACATTTTTCCCAGAGAATTTCAAGATAAGTTTAGTAACACCATTAACAGAAACATTATTACCTCCACCAACATTGAAAACCTCTCCAAAACCACTCTCAACATTAGCAGCCAAAATATTAGCTTCAACTACATCAGAAACAAAACTAAAATCTCTTGTCTGTTCACCATCTCCATAAATAACAGGACTAACACTTTCATTAATTAATCTAATAAATTTTGGAATTAAACCCGCATAATCTCCTTCAGGATCTTGACCAGGACCATAAACATTAAAATACCTCAACCCAACAGTCTCTAAACCATAAAGAGAATTAAATAATTTACAATATACTTCCCCAACTAATTTCTGCAAAGCATAAGGAGATAAAGGATTAGCAATCATTCCTTCATTCAAAGGCAATTCTTCTTGATCTCCATAAACAGACGAACTAGAAGAAAAAACAAACCTTTTAACTTTAAAATTCCTACAAAAATTTAACAAATTCAAAGTACCATTTATGTTAGCATTATTTGTTTTAACAGGCTCTTTAATAGAAAATTGAACTCTTGGTAAAGCTGCTAAATGAAAAACAGCATCAAATCTATTCTTAAAAATATCACTTAAATTATCGCATATATTCTTTTCATAAAAAACCACGTCATCAATCAAATTCTCTCTCTTTCCAGTAGAAAGATCATCTATAACTGTAACTTTATGGCCTTCTTTTACTAATCTTTTAACTAAATTGCTTCCTATAAATCCAGCCCCTCCAGTTACTAAATAATCCATAAAACCTAAAATTATCCTCTTCCTTATAACATTTATGAAATAAAAATCTTTATAAAAACCCACTTCCTTTAATTCTTCATGAAACCTAAAGACCTAAGGAAAAAATACATAGAATTTTTCAAATCTAAAAAACATAAACAAATAAAAAACTACTCTCTAATCCCTGAAAACGACCCAACAGTTTTATTCACAACAGCAGGAATGCATCCTTTAGTTCCCTATCTAATGGGACAATCCCATCCACAAGGAAAAAGATTAGTTAATATTCAGAGATGCATAAGAACAGGAGATATTAACGAAGTAGGGGATGATGTACATCTAACATTCTTTGAAATGCTCGGAAACTGGTCATTAGGAGATTATTTTAAAAAAGAGGCTATAGAATACACTTTTGAATTTTTAACCTCTAAAAAATACTTAAACTTTCCAATAGAAAAATTAGCTATCTCTGTTTTCAAAGGAGACAAGGAAATTCCAAAAGATGAAGAATCTTATAAAGTATGGCTCTCTTTAGGAATAAAAAAAGAAAGAATAACAGCTTTAAATAAAAAAGAAAATTGGTGGCCTACAGGAGGAAAACTTCCAGGCCCTCAAGGACCATGCACTGAAATATTTTATTGGAATTCTAATAAAAAACCACCAGAAACATTTGACCCAGAGAATCCAACATGGGTTGAAATAGGAAATAATGTCTTCATGGAATACAGCAAAACAGAAGAAGGCACTTTAATGAATTTAAAAAATAAAAATGTAGATTTCGGCGGAGGATTTGAAAGATTAGTTATAATCCTAGAAAACAAAAACAACGTCTATGAAACTTACTTATTCAAAGACATAATAAAAAAAATACAAAGTCTAACTAAAACAAAAAAAGAAAAATCAATAAGAATTATAGCAGACCACTTAAGGGCATCAACATTTATCCTAGGAGACGAACATGGAGTTCCTCCAAGCAATCTAGACAGAGGATATGTTTTAAGAAGACTAATTAGAACAGCAATTAGGCATGGAAGATTATTAGGAATAAAAGAAAATTTCACCCAAAAAATAACTAAAGTAATTATAAACACATACAAAAAAGATTACCCTAACCTAGAAAAAAGAAAAAACTTCATTTTGTCTGAACTAGATAAAGAAGAGGAAAGATTTACTAGAACGTTGGTAAAAGGTTTAAATCAATTTAACAAAATAAAAGGAAACATAGATGGAAAAACAGCTTTCTTACTCTTCCAAAGTTATGGTTTTCCTTTAGAAATGACTCAGGAGTTAGCTAAGGAAAAAAAACTAAAAGTTGATGAAAAAGGATTTGAAAAGGAATTTTTAAAACACCAAGAACTTTCAAGAACAGCTACCAAAGGAAAGTTTGGTTCTGGTTTAGCTGATTCATCTGAACAAACAACTAAATTGCACACAGC